>CAYPPH010000061.1:0-4233 GCA_964412565.1 uncultured Candidatus Saccharibacteria bacterium | reverse complement strand
TTTGACGGCAGGAAGCATTGCCATTTTCACCTTTGCCAACAATCTGCAGCATTTTCCCATAGGCATTATCGGAGCTTCCTTTGCCATAGCCTCCTTTCCCACGCTGTCCCGGGCCTGGGTCAACGGCACCAAAGAAGAGTTTGTCGGCCATTTTTCCGACATTTTCAGGCAGATTCTTTTTTTGATAATCCCCATCAGTTTGATTATGTTTCTGCTCAGGGGCCAGATAGTCAGGCTGATTTTGGGCACCGGGGAATTCGGCTGGCAGGACACCAGGTTGACGGCAGCTTCCCTGGGAGTTTTTTGCTTCGGCCTGATAGCCGCCAGCTTGGTTCCTTTCCTGGCCCGGGTTTTTTATTCCTTCCAGAACACCAAGACCCCGGTAGCTATCAGTTTGTTTAGTATGGGCCTCAATGTCGGGCTGAGTTTTCTTTTTGTCCGGCTTCTGTCTTTTGGCAATTTCTTTAGTGATTTCTGGGTCGGTTTTCTCAAGCTGCAGGGCATAGACAATTTAGCTGTCGTCGGCCTGCCGCTGGCCCTGTCTATTTCCGCCCTTTTTCAGTTTTTTCTTTTGCTCTTTTTCTTGCGCAGGCAAATCGGACGCATGAAGCTGAAACAAGCCCTGCGTTCTTTGAAAAAAGTGCTGACAGCCGCCGCCTTAATGACAGCTGTCGTTTGCCTGGTTCTGCGGGTCGTAGCCCCGTATGTCTGCCTGAACACTTTTTTGGGCGTTTTTTTGCAGACGCTGGCCGCAACCTTTATGGGATTTTTAGTCTATTTTCTTTCCGCTTGCTATCTAAAGTCCCCGGAAGTCAAAACCTTTTGGTCTTCCATTATTAATCAGTTTGCCAAAAAATGACAGAAAATATCCGCAATTTTTGTATAATCAGCCACATTGACGCTGGTAAGTCCACCCTGGCTGACCGCCTTTTGGAATTAACAGGTACGGTGGATAAAAGGAAGATGAAGCCCCAATACTTGGACTTAATGGATTTGGAGAGGGAAAGAGGAATTACCATCAAAATGCAGCCCGTCAGGATGAAATACAAAGACTACATCTTAAACTTAATTGACACTCCCGGGCATGTTGATTTTAGCTACGAGGTTTCCAGGTCATTGCTGGCGGTTGAGGGAGCAGTCCTCTTGGTGGATGCCACCAAGGGCATCCAAGCTCAGACGGTGGGGAACTTGGAAATGGCCAAAGCCGAGAAGCTGGCCATAATTCCCGTCATTAACAAAATTGATTCGCCCTTTGCCAGGGTTGCGGAGACGGAAAAAGAAATCGTCAGCCGGCTAAAGGTGGATCCGGCAGAGATAATAAAGATTTCAGCCAAAGAGGGGACGAACGTAGAGCAAGTGCTGGAAAGAATCATTGAGAAGATTCCCTCGCCGGCTCAAGACAAAGACGGCTGTCCTCTGAGGGCCTTGATTTTTGATTCCAAGTACGACGCCTACAAAGGAGTTTTGGCTTTTGTGCGGGTTTTTGAGGGAGAAGTGAAAGCGGGAGACAAGATATACTTGATTCAGGGAAAAACCAAGTCGGAAGCCAAAGAGGTGGGGATTTTTAAACCTCAACTTTCTTCCTGCCAAAAACTGGGAGCCGGCGAAACGGGGTTTGTGGCTACGGGCATCAAAGATTCCGAGAAAGTCAGGGTGGGAGACACGATAACTAATTATCAATTATCAATTATCAATTATCAAAATTTGGCTTTGCCCGGCTACAAAGAGCCCCAGCCAAAGGTGTTTTTGAGTATCTATCCTGAGAATGCTAAAGATTTCGAAACGCTCAAGTTGGGACTGGAAAAACTCAAGCTCAACGATGCTTCCTTAACCTACAAAGCGGAGCTCAAAGACGGCCTGGGTCGGGGATTCCAGTGCGGCTTTCTGGGCCTTTTACACATTGAGATTGTGGCCGAGCGCTTGAGGAGGGAATTCGGCTTGAATTTGGTTCTTTCCACCCCCTCCGTTTTATACAAAATAGAAACCACCGGCAAAAAGGAGATAATGGTCCACACTTCGGCCGATTGGCCCGATCCCGGAAGAATTGCCCAAAGCTTTGAGCTTTGGGCCAGGCTTAAAGTTTTAACTCCTTCCGACCATCTCGGTTCCGTCCTGGAGCTTTTGGAAACGATCGATTCCAAGCACGTAAAAACGGATTACTTGGGAGAAGAAAAAACGGAGTTCGTTTACGAAACTCCTTTAAGGGAAATCATTACCAAGAACATTTATGACAAGCTGAAAAGCGTTTCCCAAGGATTCGCTTCCATGAGCTATGAAATATTGGATTGGAGGAAAGCCAACTTGGTCAAGCTGGATATCTTAATTCTGGGCAGGAAAGAAGATGCCTTCTCCGCAATTGTGCCGGAAAGCGAGGCCTACCGCGAAGGAAAGAGAATCGTGGAAAAGCTCAAAGAGGCCCTGCCGCCTCAGTTGTTTGCCGTTCCCTTGCAGGCCGCCATTGGGGGCAAAATTATCGCCAGGGAAACAATGAGGGCCAAGGGAAAGGACGTAATCGCTCCCTTGTACGGCGGGGACTACTCCCGCAAAAGAAAGCTTTTGGAAAAGCAAAAGAAGGGCAAAAAGGAGCTCAAAGAAAAAGGAAGAATTAAGATTCCTCCCCGGGTGTTTTTGGAGGTATTCAGGGCTTGAAAAGAAAGCCCCAATTGGGTTAGAATAAAGGAGCTAAAATGAAAACCAGCATGCTGATGACGACAAGAGAGGCCAGTACAACCCAAATTATTCTCGCTGCTTTTTTCATCTTCATATGCTTCCATTATGAAGCCAAAGTTTCATAAAAGTCAAAAAAAATCTCACTTCCCTGCCGTCTTATCCGTATTTCTGGGAATATTGGTCTTTATAGTGGTCGGGTTTCTGGTGGTTTCCGATTTTAAAATCAGCCAAAAGAGATCCGAACTTCAAACTCAGAAGGAGTATTTGGAGCAGCAACTGAGAATATTGGAAGCCAGAAAGGAACAGCTGCAGGCTCAGATTTCAGAATCGGTTGGCCAGGACTACCTTGAAGAAGAAGCCAGGGAGAGATTCAATCTGAAAAAACCGGGCGAAGAAGTGGTAGTCGTCTTGCCTCCCGAAGAGAAGAAGGAAGAAAAAGAAGAAAGGAAGTGGTGGAATCCTTTTACATGGTAATATTGCGGGTATGGTTCAGTGGCAGAACGCGACCTTCCCAAGGTTGAGATACGGGTTCGATTCCCGTTACCCGCTCATAAAAATTTAGATGTGTTGTAAATACATATAAATTTTTATTTGGGTAGCGCGTAGAGAACCGGTTCCCCTTAGGCCTTCGGGCAACTCTTCGATTCCCGTTACCCGCTCCAGTATTTGACACCATTATTTAGTTCACGATATAATAGAATTGTATGGACAAAAATTTTAGCGAACTAATTGAATATTTAGACGATAAATTTTCTGGTGTCGATAAAAAATTCTCCGGCGTAGATGGAAAACTTGTTGATTTAGACGGCAAAATAGAGGAACTGAAAGAAAATAAGGCAGATAAGTCGGATATTAACGAATTAATGAGTACCATTGATGCTTACGCTAAAAAGGCAGATACCTATTTTCAAGAAATGGTAATGTTGGCTCATAAAGTTGATAGGCACGAAAAGTGGTTTCAACAAATTGCCGATAAGCTTGGAATAAAGCTAGAGTATTAAATAAGCAATTATTTTTAGTTTTAGATTTTCAAGCCATCAAGGGCTTGATTTTTGTTTTGTATGAAAAACCACCTCCAAAAGAGGCGATTTTTAGCTTCCCTAAATTTTATCCGCCTGCGAGGGGCACTGGCTTTTTTCAGGAATTTCTGATAAAGTGAGTTCGAGCGGAGTCGTATAGATACTCCACAATATGGCAAAAAAAGATAAAAAGCAAGTTGTCGTTGCGGTATCCGGAGGATTCGATCCCCTGCATATCGGACATGTCCGCCTGTTTCAGGCGGCCAGAAAATTAGGGGACAAGTTGGTGGTTATCTTAAACAACGACAGCTGGCTTAAAGCCAAAAAAGGATATGTTTTCATGCCGCAGAAAGAAAGAAAAGAGATTTTGGAGGCTCTGGCTTGTGTTGACAAAGTGGTAATTTCAGGACATTCTAAGAAGCCGAAGGATATGAGCGTGTGCAAAGAGCTGCAGACGATAAAGCCAGATATTTTTGCCAACGGAGGCGACCGCAAGAAAGGGAGAATACCCGCTCCAGAGGTGGAAATCTGCCGGAAGATTAAC
>CAYPPH010000060.1:0-4279 GCA_964412565.1 uncultured Candidatus Saccharibacteria bacterium | reverse complement strand
CGCCAGGATTCGAACCTGGAACAGAAATTTTGGAGATTCCTATGATAGCCGTTTCACCACGCCCCCATTTTTGGAAAATTTTTATAGATAGCCTGAAGCTGTCGTGCAATTTTACAATCATGATAATACAATGCGACACATCCGGGATAATTTTCCTTAATTCTTTTCTTTGTATGCGGTTTCCAAAAAGTTTTGTTAAATTGTTTTTTGGGAATTTTAGTTAGATTAGACCAAAAAGTTTTTTGCTTATTTTCATTATGATATTTATGAAGGTGCATAAGAATATGTAGCCTTTTCTCATCAATTTGAAAAGATTTTCTCAAAAGATTAAGAAAAGTATTAATAAGAATTGGGTCAGAATTAACAAATCTAACTGATTCTTTATAATTTTTACCTCCTTCACACCAATAAAGTAAAGCACAGTATAATTTCAAATGATGAGAATCTTTTTTAGTATGATTTATAATTTCACGAGCTAAAGAATTGTATCGATTTTCTTCTTTGATACGTTTTCTTTGCCAAGATAAGCTTCCCTTGTAATACTTCAAAAGTTTCTTTTTCTTTAGCCTTCGTTTAGCTTTTCTGTTTAATTCAATATATCTCACCCAAAGAGAAGACGTGCTCTTAGCAATATGTAACTTATCAGCGATTTCTTTCACAGAATAACCCTTAGACCTTAAATCACAAGCCTTTTCCTTGATACTTAATGGAAGTCTAGACATGAATTGAACCAATAGTAACGATTATGCTATCCTTACTTTATTTTATAGCCTACGAACGTATTGTCAATGTACAATAAAATTTACCATTAAACTAAGCCCCCATTCTAATTATTAACACACGCTAGCAAATTTGTTTGTATTTTGCAAGTTATTGCCGTTTAAAACCAGCTGATTTAATTATGGCTCACTTTAATGGAAGAGCGCCAGACGCCCCTTTTTGGTTGGTTTTTTAAGAACTGCCGATTCTTGTCCCGCATCAAGGAGAATAAATACCGAAGCTACCGTATTTTAATCTTGCTCACTAATATTTCCAATAAATTTTTCACTTCTGTTTGCGCTTCATCTTCAGTTTGACTTCCAATGAATTTCTGCCATTGGGTTAAAATTTCGTTGTCGCCTAAATTTCTAACTGCGTTTTCCAGGTTCAATCTTGTTTCAAAATCCACTTCGCCTTCGGCTTTCAATACTTTTTCAATAAAAAGAGAGGTAAAATTTAGAATCTTCTCGTTAAATTCCTTGGTTTGGAGATCAATTTTCGTTTCTTCCAGCTCTTTCTTTGCTGCAGAATACTGAAAAGCAAAATAAACATTACTAGCCAAGAGAAATAAGATAATAACAACAAAAATCACGTTGCGCAAAGATAGGCGAATCGGTTTTTTTAATGTGTGGTTTAGCCCCATATTTTAATCAGCCGCTTTTTGTAGCCGCCTTTCTCTAATTCTATCACGATAGAAATTATAAGCCAAAAATAAAATAACCAAAATTAAGATAAGGGTTTTCCAATCAACAATCTTCAGCCACCAGTATTTTGTCTTTAACTGTATATTGATATGAATGCCGCTGCTCTCTCCAACCTGAAAGGATTTCTCATCGTAAGTTAAATAACCCGGAGATTCGACCTTTAGATAATAAGAACCGTTGGGTACCAAGAAAGCGTATTTGCCGGTAGTATCGGTAATCTGAGGATTTTCCTGCTGAAATTCTTTGGCTGGCCACAATTCGTATTGTTTGGTTTCCGGATTGAGCCAGAAAAGAGAAACAATGGCCTCGGGAATACGGATTTCTTTTTCGCCCGCTTTTTCGTAAACATAACCTTCCGGGTCAACCACGGTAATCAGCCGAATTTCTTTTTGGCCCAGCTCTGGATCTTCATAATCCATTACGGTGATGATTTCGTATTCTCCTTCAACGAGCGGCGCTTGAATATCGGCGGTATAAATGCCATCGCCATCCGGGTCGGTATATTCAAATTCCATTAAGACTAAAACTTCTTCTATTTCTTTCGGGTCGTGTTCTTTGGCAAAAATGGGATTGGCGAAAAATAAAGAGGCAGCAAAGGAATTAAGCGGCAACTGGAAAGAGCTCGGTTCTGTTTTTCTGGCTTTAAATATAATATAGCCCTTAATGCTCTTTACCGGTTTTTCCGGCTTGACGGTCAAATTCAGAGGTTTGCCGGAAACAGTGGTAATCTTTTGTTCTGCCTTGCCTTTTTCCGTAACCGATAAAGCGATGTTAAAATCAATCAACTCTCCGCCGGTTTTGGCAAAAACGATTTCGACGGGAATTTGCTCTTTGGCTTCTGGAGATAATTCGGCAACAGGAACCCCTTTGGGCAAGGCAAATTTACCGGGTTCAATTTTCGTTGTCGGCAGGCCGACTTTTTCGGTTAAGCCGGGCAAGGTTAATTTGGCGGTTTTTAATTTTTCCACATCAGTAATTTTACTGACACCGACTTCTTCAAGGGTCTTGCCCAATTCCGGAAATTTTTGAGCCAAAATCCTGATTTCTTTTGGTAAAGGAGCTAGAACGAAATTGCCAATAGCTTTTGGACTTAAAAGGTCCCACTTGCCCTGAAAAACCAGGGGCGCTTTTTCTGGAATTACAATCATTTCTTCTGGTTTTTCTTCTTCCTTTTTCTTTTCTTCCGGTTTCAAAAATTCTTTTACCTTTTCAATAATTTCCGGTATTTTTTCAATTGGTTTTTTGGGTTTTTCGGGAACAACTTCCGGTATTTCTTCAGCGGGCGCTTCTTCGACGGGCGCTTCTTGGGGAGAAATTTCTTCGGCGGGGACTTCTTCTGGGATTTCTTCGGCTTCGGCTGATTTAATTGCTAATTCAATTATTAATGGTTCGCTTTTATTGCCGACCCCATCTTTAGAGGTTAATTCTAATTGATAAGCACCTGCTGACATCTTACCCAAATTTATTGTTACCTTGCCCTGTTCATCAGCGTGGAGCAAACCGTATTTTTCATTCCAGTGTAGAATAACTTCTGCCTTGGCTTCGGTTTTGGCGGTCAAAACAACGTTTTCGTCAGAACCGTAATAATCTTTAACTTCGGTTATTTTAATTTTCGGAGCTGTGGTATCTAAAATAATCGCATCGGAGACAGTGTTTGAATTTGCTCCGCAACCACTGACAAATACGGCATAAATTGTTTTTTGGCCGTCGCCTTCAGTTAAAGTCCAGGACTTTGTCGCACGGTAATTTTCAAGGGAGCAGCCGATAAAGTAATTGTTATTGCAAACGCTCATATAGAGAGCCGAATCCGCTTTGAGCTTGAGTTCGACTTCTCTTAAGGAAGTGTATTCTTGACCTTGATTGATGACTAAAGAATCAGAGAAAGTTTTGGGTCCGACACAGGTTGATCCGCCACCGCCGCCCGAAGGAGCAGATGTTGTGGGATCGGTTTCATCATCATCAGTTAAAGAATCGCACCCCGGATCATTAGGATAGTCAATTTTGCCGTCTCCGTCGTCGTCAATGGCATTGTTGCAGGCCGGCCTGGCGCTTTGCGGCCGCCAATCGGTTTTAACGCAAGCCGAAGTATCGCAGTCAAAAATAATCCAGCCAGTGTTTTCTCCTAAAGCCGACCCGCCAAACTCGCCGGAAGAATTGATAGTAACTCCGCCGTTAGTTGGATTAAATTTTATCCAGCCGATGTTCTCACCCCAGGCGTAGCCGGATAAAGTTCCTTCGCCGTTATTACTTACATCATCTAAATATATCCAGCCGGTATTTTCACCCAAAGCGTAACCGGAAAGTCCGGAATCGGTAATATGAACGTTGCCATTGCTGGTGCCGAAATTTATCCAGCCGATGTTTTCTCCCCAGGCGTATTTATAGGTGCTATCTATGGTACCATCGGTATTTGACGCAAAAACCGGAAGCGTAAAAACAGCACCGACAAAAAACGTGATAATTGCAATGAAAATTAAATTTTTCATTGTTTTTGGCTTCACGTTATGCGACTGATAATTTTTCTAGTCTTAATTTAAATCTTTCTTTTAATTTATAACTGTTGGCGTGGTTAAAATGAGCAAGGCATAGCAAAGATAAAACTTTACTTTTAATTTATGTTTAACAAACTGGTCCAACCCATAACGATGGCGATACTGACGAACTAATTGGGTGTATCTTTTTAAATCCAAGATAGCTTTATGAGCCCCTTTTCTCTTTCGACAGGAATAAGACTGGTCAATAAATTTTGGTTCCCAGATCGGCTCTAAATAATTAACCAATAAATGGTGAACCACTCGGTCTTTAAAATTAGCGGC
>CAYPPH010000059.1:0-4301 GCA_964412565.1 uncultured Candidatus Saccharibacteria bacterium | reverse complement strand
AGTCGGCCCGCAAGGACCTTCTTCACCGGTAGGCCCCCAAAAATTGTCATCTCTGCCAAAGCCACGGATTTTCTCTTTGGATATGCCTAATTTCAGCCATATCTCTTTGGATTCTTGGTCTTCTGGCACTTCTTTGTCGCCCTTAAAATACGTGAACCACAGGTTTTCCAAAGGAAGTTTTAAGTCCTTTGTCATAAACTCCAGGGCCATTTCAATGGCTTCTTTTTTGAAATACTCGGAAGAAAAACTGAAATTGCCCAGCATTTCCAGAAATGTCAAATGAAAGGCATCTCCCACTTCGTCAATGTCGGAAGTGCGGAAGCATTTTTGGGAAGAAGCAACCCGATTGCCGTAAGGCGACTCTTTATCCAAAAAGTACTCCTTAAACTGCTGCATGCCGGCAGTAGTAAACAAAACCGAGGGATCTGAAGGCAACAACGAAGAAGAGGGCACTATTTTGTGTCCTTTTTTCTCGAAAAACCTTAAAAATTCGCTCCGCAGTTTATTTGAAATCATTCCTGTCTAAATAATAACAAAAGCCCGCGCCTTTGAAAAGCACGGGCTCTGGCTTAAATCACCAATATCTCGGTGATCTCTGTCTTACCGAAGGTTTCTCCGGTTGTTTTTCTTCCTTTGCGAAGAATAAAACGCCCCTTGGAAAAACGCAGCCTGTCACCATAGAGAACGTTGTCATTAACCACTTTGCCGGTGGCATCTCTTTGCCGCCTCATAGTTATGCCATCATCGTTAATAGTGACAACGAAAACGTTACCAAGCTCGGTTTTGCCTTTTATCGAAATCATTTTTCCTCCTTGTTTCTATTATTTTGTTTTTGCAAAGACCAAAGGTGCTTTCCGCTCCTGTTTTTTTTGGTAAAAAGAACAAAGAGAGGTATCAGAAACGGAAAGCGCCTCTGGTCTTTTTCCCTTCCACAAACCGCTATGATGTTGGAGGTGGGACCTCCAATATAGTGGTCTTTGGAAGAGAGGAGGCTAAGGTAGTGGGGATAAAACCTTAGCCTCCATTTTTCTGGCGAATACAGGAGCAGGGATGAGCGAAGCTGCCTCCAGAAGCAGAGCCGTATAATGCGCTACTTCCTGCAGACGCGCCCTGTTTACTCGCCCGTCCTCGGTATATACGTCCTCTTCGTGTAGAATGATGTCCGCCTTGTACTCATCTTTCTTACTATTGATAGTAAGATCGATAGTAACAAAAACGTTGTTCCATTCAACGAAGACGTCTATGCCGTGGAATAGGTCAAGCGGGCTGCCAACAGCAGTATAGATGCCAATCAACGAATAATCTTCCAATCCTAGCGCCTCACAAAGAAGGGCATGAAAATCATTCATCACTGGCGAGGAGGGATCAGTAGGATCCCATGGCTGAAAGTTTTTCACAATGGTCATTGCTTTGCGGAACGGCACATAATCGGCGCAGTTCCACAAGCAGCGACCTACAACTTCCTCCTCAAAAAGACGACCTGTATAACAGTACATTCAATAACCCCTTATGATTTTTAAAATTTCTTACTTCCCCACTTTTTAACTCATAATTCTTTATGGGCTAAAAACTGGAGGGAGTCAGACTTAAAATTGATTTAAACTGACTCCTTTGGTTGTCTTAATCTACGACTGGCAGATTTATGGGACTGGTTTTCATAGAACCTATGTGCAGTCCCGATTCATTAATCACGACGCTATCCCCTTCGAAACTCCTTCCCACATCCACCGAAGAGGTTTCACCGGCTTTTATAGCGACTTTTGTCACTTTGAAGCCTCCGTTTCTCTTTTGCTCCAGTCGGTAGATTGATGTACGGGTTTCAAACAACATTTCTTATTCCTCCTTATTTTTATGTACTATATTAAAGGGCGACTTCTTCAGAAAGAGAGTCGCCCGTCATTCAATATTATAGAGGTTTCACCTGTTATTTGACTCTCTCTGACGTATATACTATATCATAGTACGCCAGATTTGTCAAGAGGTGCTCTATTTAATTATCCCTCCGCCGATGAGTTCCTGGCCTCTGTAGAACACGATTGATTGGCCGGGAGTGACGGCCCTCTGGGCTTTCTTAAAAACCACTCTCCCCTTTTTATTGATTACAGCCGGCGCTAATTTGGATTGATATCTGATTTTCGCCTCAACTTCAGCGGGCAAACGGGGAGGAAAACCCGAGATCCAATTGGCTTTGACGAAAGTTAATTCTTTTTGCATTAAATCCCTTTCTTTTTTGGTCACCACCAGAACATTCCTTTTGAGATCTTTTCGCAAAACCCACCAAGGCCCTCCGGGCAAATTCATTCCCCTTCTCTGGCCTATGGTGTAAGAAGCCAAACCTTTGTGGCGGCCCAAAACATCTCCCCTTCTGTTTATTATCTGACCCGATTTTTGCGGTATGTATTTTTTCAGAAAATCAGCTAGATTCGTGTGAACAAAACAAACCTCCTGAGACTCGGCCAAAGAGGAAACGGGAAGTTTAAACTTTTTTGCCAACTCCCTAACCTCTTTCTTGGTATATTCCCCGAGAGGAAAAAGACAGCGACTCAATTCTTTTTGCGAAAGCTGCCATAAAAAATAGCTTTGGTCTTTATCCTTGTCCTTCGCTTTTAATAGCTTCCCCTTCTCCAGCCGAACGTAATGCCCGGTAGCCACAAAGTCGGCTTCTACGTCCAAGGCTTTTTTCAGTAAAAGGCCGAATTTTATATCTTTGTTGCAGACCACGCAGGGATTGGGAGTGCACCCCGCTTTGTATTCCCGGAGAAAGTAGTCAACCACCTTTTTTTTGAATTCCTTTCTGAAATCAAAAACATAAAAAGGAATATCAAGCTGTTCCGCAACCCGCCTGGCTCTTTCTTCGGCCTGAGGAGAGCAACATTTATTCCATTTATTCGTCACTCCCTTTTTGAGAGATTCTGACCAAAATCTCATAAACACGCCCAAAACGTCAAAACCCTGCTTTTTGAGCAGGGCCGCGGCAACAGAACTGTCCACTCCTCCCGACATAGCGCAAATTACTTTTTTTGACATATTTAAAAAAACCAGAAAGGGGTCAGGAAAACTGAGTGTTTTCCCGTGGTGGAAACAATCCACCAGCTGGCGGACGCCAGAACCTCAAGGTTCTGTGGAGCTACGCGACCTTTAGGCATAGCGGTCAGCTACTATGGAAGCCACATAGGATTCCGGCTTTATCTTTGGTTCAAAGCCGTTGCCCCGGATAAGCCCTACAACTTCCTTGATCATATCTCTGGTAATGCCGTTCTCTCCAACGTCAGCGTGAATATAGCGCAACTGATAATTAAGTCCGGGGAAATCCTCGACTCTTCCCGCCAACTTTTCCTTAAGCAAAAGGGCTAACTGAATGGAAAGGAGAACCTCGTTTTGTATTCTCTGTTTCCAACCGAAAAACTTGCGGTCTGAAGAATATTTTATTTTCTTTAAGAAAAAGCGGCCGCCTTCCCCTTTTCTCAATATGACTACAGCCACCGGAAAATGCGGCTCGTCAGAAGAAGAGGAATCGCAGCCTACAATGATATCATAAAACTTGTCGGGTTTTTGCGACATGTGCGAAAACAGTTCTTCCACCACTCCTTCCAGCGTCAGGTTGCCGCAAGTGGGGTTAAAAAAATGGCCGTTGTTGAAAATGTCTTTCATAAAATCTATTTAGAATAACACGCCGCCCTAACAATGTCAATAAATTCCTTCGCTTTCAGGGAAGCTCCCCCCACCAAAAGCCCGTCAAAGCCGGCTTCCTTTATATAGCCCTTGGCGTTTTGCGAATTTACGCTACCCCCGTAAAGAACGGGAATGTTTTTCTTAATTTTCTTTTGAATCACCTCCCTCATCTGCCTTGCCTTCTTGATGCTGCAGGGCTTCCCCGTGCCGATAGCAAAAAGAGGTTCATAAGCGACGATAAAACTGCCCTCAATGTTCCGGGGCAGCTGGGAAATTTTGTCTACGCAGACAATGGGCTTTGATCCGACTTTAATGGCAGCTGCCATTTTCTTAAAAACTTCTTTGTTGTCTTCTTTCCGGTACTTCCTCCTTTCCGAATGCCCCAAAATGACGTATTTGACGCCCGCATCCTTAAGCATAGCGGGAGATATCTCTCCCGTATAAGCTCCTCCGCCAGTTGGCGGATTTTCCCAAAAACAATCCTGGGCACCGTTGGCTTTCAAGACTGAAAGATAAACGAAGGGCGGGCAAACAACAGCTTTGGTTCTCTTAACCGCAGAAAAAAGCCGCTTGGCTTCTTTCAGCGTAACCGGATTACATTTCCAATTCGCCACAATGAGTGTTTTTCT
>CAYPPH010000058.1:0-4313 GCA_964412565.1 uncultured Candidatus Saccharibacteria bacterium | reverse complement strand
CCAGCTGCCCGATTTAGTGAAGAGGAAATTGTGCTGGTAAATTTGGTAGTTGTCCTGAATCAAAGAAGAATCTATTTTGGCCGCCATCCTGGAGGCGTAAATCAAATCGGGCGCAAAGGAAAACTGCCGAGATATTCCGTAGGCCTCTATTTCCTTGGGCGTCTTTCTGGACTCCCGCTTGCCTCCGCAAACATACACCCCCAATCTGTCTTGTACCTCAAAAAGCCCTACCTTTAAGGCGCCTAAGGTTGTAACAGTCAGACCCGAACTGTTCCAGTCAAATCCCAAAACGCATCCCAAAGACTGGAACCAGACGGGATCGGAAAGGCGCCTCAAAAATTCTTCGGGGCCAAACTCCTCCACGATGGCCTCAGTGATTCCCCGCGACAGCCGTTTCATTCTCTCAAAAAGCCAGCGGGGACAGCGCCCGTAATCCAGTGGTACTGTAGCTACACCCGTTCTCATTGCTTTATTTTAACAAAAACAGCCGCTCAGAGCGACCGTCCATATGTTCGAGGTTAAGCCTCGAACAATTTAAATGTTGCGGGGAAGACGGGAAACGCGGATAAGACCGGAGCAAGGAACGATTTCCACTCCTTGTTTCTCCAGCTCATCTAAAAATAAATTAACTCCCAAAGAATCAGAAGGCATATGGCCAGCTATAACCACATTGATGTTGGCCGCTTCCGCTTCCTTTCTGTGCTCTTCTGACTGGTGCATAGCCACCACCGTGCCAATGCCGTTGTTGGCCATCCTCTCGTAAATTTGGGGAGAACTCTCGTAGCCGCCGGTGATTTCCGTAACCGCTATCTTGCCGCATCTGTTTTCCTCGTTGCCGGTAAACAGTCTGGGGCCGATGCCAAAGGAAATTGCCTTTTTATGTTCCTCAATCTTTTTCAAGAAGTCCAGTAGTTCTCCGATTCTTTCCGGCTTTACGCTTTCAATTCTTTCCTTTAAGAATCTGGCGGCTAAGTTGTCGGCAGCGGTATGCAAGCAAATTAAGTTCATGCCCAAGAGCTTGGCCGCGTCCACCGTTCGCTGCACGTTCCTGCCGTTGAACTTTCGAGCGACCTCGGAAATCTTTTCTTTTATCAAGCCTTCGGCCACATTAATGGGAACGCCATATTGATTTAAAACGTCGCACTGCATTTCCATCACTTCGTGTAAATTGGCCAGACCCTTGCCAATGGGATGATGAGAAATTACCAAATCGATATTGCCGATTTCTTTGGCCAGCAGGATCTCAGCCGGCTCAATGTCAATACCGACCAAAACTCTTTTGATCTCTTTATCTTCAGAAATATTCAAGATGCGTGAATCGAGATAAGGATTTTCCAAAAATTCCCCGTCAAACTCTCCCTTCTTCCTCAGAGGCAGGTCTTCGTACTTCTCCCTTCTTCTCCTCAGAACTTTTTCCACTTCTTCTTTGCCGCGCAAGTCCGCCTCGATTCCCATTTTGATGGCCAGGTTGTATATCTCTTGAACCGTCATAATGCTTTACTTTATCAGCATCTTTTGATTTTGGCAAGAGTTTTGCAAAGCGTGACTTGAAATCAGAACCATAGTTGTTATTTCGAGTTTTGATAAATCTCTTATATAATTCGTTAATTGCTCTTTTTTGCTCATCAATATTTGAAAACTCCCGGCGTATCCGGGCTTTTTCTTTGCGTATATATTTTCTTACTGATTTTGGAAGTTTTTTCATATCCGCTATTCTCCTTTTATCACCGCCAAAGGAACTAATTTGGCCACCTTTTTTGACAGCCCAGCATTATGAACGACCTCCACCACATTGTCCACGTCTTTGTAGGCCAAAGGAGCCTCTTCGGCTATCCCCCTGAAAGACCGGCATTTCACTATGATTCCCTTTGTCTCCAGTTTTTTCACCACTTCCGGGCCAGACACCCTTCTGGCGGCTTCCTTTCTGGACATGGTGCGGCCCGCTCCGTGGTTGGCGGAAAAGAAAGCTTCTTTGCCCGTTTCCGCTCCCGCCAGAATATAGGAAGCCGTTCCCATTGAACCTGGCACCAGGACGGGCTGACCCGATTTCTGATAACCTTGCGGGATTTCTGGATGCCCCGGCGGAAAAGCCCGGGTTGCCCCCTTTCTGTGAAGACAAACTTCCATTTCTTTTCCCTCGACAGAATGTTTCTCTGTTTTGGCGATATTGTGAGCCACATCGTAAACCGCTTTCAAAGAAGAAGATTTTTCTCCCAAAACGGCTGTCCACGCTTTTCTGACAAAATGGGCTATCATTTGGCGGTTGGCCCAGGCGTAGTTGGCTCCGCAACCCATTGCGGAAAGATAGTTTTGACCTTCTGGGGAATTGATCGGACAGGCAGCTAACTCTCTGTCTGGCAAATTAATGCCGTATTTTGGCATTGCCCGCATCATCACCTTAATATAATCGGTTGCTATCTGATGGCCCAGCCCCCGGGAGCCGGTGTGAATCATAACAACCACTTGGTCTTTAAAGAGACCGAAAGTTTCGGCTGTTCCTCGGTCAAAAATCTCATCGACTCTTTGTATTTCCAGAAAATGATTTCCACTTCCCAGGGTTCCCACCTGGTCTCTGCCCCGATTTTTGGCGTGATTGGAAACCAAAGAAGCGTCGGCATTGGGAAGCTTTCCGCCAGATTCGCAATTTTCTAAATCCTCTTTCTCCCCATAGCCCTGTTCAACCAGCCTTTGAGCTCCATCTTCCAAAACTTTATCCACGGAAGCCATATCTAATTTTAATTGCCTCCCCCGTCCCAAGCCCGAGGGAACTTCCTTCTGGATTGCTGCAGCTAATTTTTCTAAGTGCGACTTCAGATCCTTTTCGGCATAATCAGACCTCAATAACTTCATGCCGCAGTTAATGTCATACCCCACGCCGCCGGGAGAAATCACGCCGTCTTCCATTCTCATAGCAGCCACTCCTCCGATGGGAAAACCGTAGCCTTCGTGCATATCAGGCATAGCTATGCTGTATTTTGCTATTCCCGGAAGAGCGGCTACGTTAACCAGCTGTCCGATTGACCTGTCTTGGAAAGCGTCCTCCAGCATTGCAGAGGATAAATACACCCTGGCCGGAACTTTCATATCCGGCCTGAAATCTTTGGGAATTTCCCAAAGCCAGTCGGATATTTTATTGAAATCGGCTTTTCTCATGTTATTTTTATTCTATCTTATCCTTTATGTACCTTCAACAAAAAAAGCTGCTGGAAAAGCAGCTTTTTTAGGGTTTGATTTCAGCTAACATCTCTTCAATTCTTAGCGCTTCTTCCACAGCTTCTCTGACGGCCTCACCAAACTGCTGTGTCCCCGGATAAAAGGCCAAGTTGACAACGACCCTGTCCGCATTTTCCGAATACCAGCTGGTGTCTTTTTTCTTCTGGTCGAAAACAATGATAAATCTTTTGAAGTTTGCGCGCAAAATCAATCTGTTCACTTCTCTCAAGGCCCAGGAAGTTCTTTTTCCATAGTTTTCTTCAATCTTGTTTTCATCCCAAATTTTAACGTCAAAACCCTCTTCTTTTAGTCTTTTGACGCTTTCTGAAAACAGGGGGTTTCTTCTCTTAAATATAGAAATCATTCCCTCTCCCTCCTTTACAGTTTTCTTAAAGAACTAAATATCAAAGAGTATTGTCGCTTCCCATAATTTGTTCTGTTTTTGGCGAATATTTAAATTATGATAAGTGGCGGCTTTGATATCCTCGCCGAATTTTTTTGCTTTTTTCCCTGAAATTCTTCCCTTCAGGGACGTTTCGGAAAATTCGGAAAAATCAACCTTAAAAAAGGCCTCCTTGTTGGTCTGGCTGAGATAAAGAACTTCGTTGAGAAAATCCACTAGTAAAGCAGCTTTATCCAGAGAAGCAACTTCGATTTCCCTCTCTGATTTCTCTTCTTTAAGCTCGGGTTTCATATTTTCTGACATTCCCAGAAGGGCGTTAGAGAAAAGTTCTTTTTCGTCTTTACCGTAAGCTTTTATCTTTAGATCGGCTGTATGGGAAAGAACTTCGTATTTCATACGCCTAATTCTTTAAACTGTTCCAATACTACTTCTCTGTCTGACCAAGGAATCTTTTTACCTTTGGCTATGGCCATTTGAGGCTCGGCTCCTTTTCCGGTAATGGCAACGACGTCGCCGGGAGAAGCTAATTCCAAAGCTCTTTTAATGGCTCTGCTCCTGTCTAAAATTTTTTCATACTCTTTTTTAACTCCCTTGGATATGTCTTCAATTATTTTTTCGGGATTCTCGTCGTAGGGATCTTCATTGGTAAGTATTATCTTGTCGCAGTATCTTTCGGCTATCTCTCCCAAAACAGGCC
>CAYPPH010000057.1:0-4317 GCA_964412565.1 uncultured Candidatus Saccharibacteria bacterium | reverse complement strand
ATCCCAAGGTTTTGGAAGAACGCATCAAAGAACGCCGTCGCCCTTTTGAAAAAAGCGTATCTCAGAATTACCTGAAGGCGCTGGTTGAGGCGCAGGAGCAGTGGCTGAAAAAGAATAAAAATCGTCTCCCCATAATAACAATTGATACCGATGGAATTAATTTTGCCAAGAGGCGAAAAGAAAAGGAAAGATTCATCAAAACAATAAAAGAGGCCCTGTAAAGGACCTCTTTTTCTTAGAAGGGAAATTCTTCTTTCCTGCCTCCTCTTTTAACGGATTCGGTGATATATTTGTCTCTTTGTTTGGCGAACTCCATGAGATAGGATTTCGTTTCCTCAATATAAGGGTAATACCACTTCATCAGTGATACGAATTCATCAGAGTGCTTCTGCAAACCTGCGATATGCCAGTCGAGACACTTGGGTGCAAAATGAAGATTACCCAAACTGCACTCATACAATCCTCTCTTGAGGCCTAATAATTGTTCTACAGCATTAAAGAACCTTGCTTCTTTAGTGTCGATGTACTCCCCGCATCCTGGCAACGTTTGTCTAACAGCATAAATAAGACGTTCTTGAACTTCTTGTGGCAGGGGACTGACAATTCTGCGGAAGGCAGCCAGCTCATTAACATCTTTCTTTCGGTTGTTATCCACTTTTTGGTAGTGAGGACCGTCGCCTTCAATAATTTCTCCGAGATCATGGCCTATCGCCATTATGCTTAATTCTCCTACATCAAGCTGATCGGCTGGACTGCGGATGGAGTTTTCTGAAATGGCGCAGACGATAGTTAGTAAGGTCGCTTTGAAGATATGCTGCAGATCATTTTCTCTTACGGATTGTCCAGCAATCTTTTCTCTGTCTTTCCAGCGGACTACCTTGCCGAGTTCTTCAGCTATACCCTGGAGCCAGTCGAAAAGATTTCCTAGATTTATTTCCTCTCCGCTTTTAAGCACCTTTTCTAATCTCGAATTATCCATTTTATCCTCCCAACTTGTTGGAAAATAGCTGTTATTTTAATAGCATATATCGTTGTTAAAAGCAAAGTTATTAGCTTGAATTTTGGAGTGAATATGATAATATGCAAGTGTTTTTGGGCACTTAGCTCAGTGGTTAGAGCACTGTCTTCACATGGCAGGGGTCACAGGTTCGAATCCTGTAGTGCCCACATTGAAATTTTGAGCACCTCGTGTGCTCATAAATTTTAATAGGGTATTCTGCGGTGAGAACTTGTTCCCCTTAGGCCTTCGGGCAACTCTTCGAATCCTGTAGTGCCCACATTTTAAAGCGATGGCATAGCCATCGCTTTTTGTTTTGTGATACAATATAAGAACCTGCCTCGCTAATACTCGGCAGAACCTTGATTCGCTAAGGAATCATTATTAAATCTTGAATTAAATGATGGGGAATATACTTTTCCTGTATCTGCAGTGGCATTTTATTGACCGGCCCAAAATCATCCTGAAGGCTTGGGGTAATTGTCTGAGGTTCAATTTGAATTACTGGTCTGTGCCCGTTCTTTTGAAAACGCTTTTTTCCCATTGGCGCAGATACAGATATTCCTATGGCAAAGGCTTCAGCCCGGGACGATACTTTGAGGCTTTCTCTTTCAATATGCTTTCCCGCTCCGTTGGCTTTTTGCTGAGAACCGTTTTGATTGCCACCGGTTTAATCACCGAGATTCTTGTTTTTTTTATCGGTCTTATTGTATTCTTAGTCTGGCTGGCCCTGCCATTTATTTTAATCTTGGGTCTTTTTTATGGGTTCAAAATTCTATTTTAGCAAAGGAGAAAAATCCTTTACTTTAATTGAACTTTTGGTGGTTATCGCTATCATCGGATTATTAGCCAGCGTGGTTTTGGTAAGCATGCAAGGAACAAGGGAAAAAGCCAAAATCGCCAAAGCCAGGCAGGAGGTCAACGCCCTTTACAAGGCTATTACCTTGAAGGAGGCTACCGAAGAAGAATATCCCCATGTCAACAATATCAATTCGGCAGACGACTTTATCGCCCATTTGAGCCCGTATATTTCCAGTATTGGCAACGATCCCTGGGGAAACTCATATTTCTACGACGGCTGTCCCGATCCCTGCAGCAGCTGTTCGGGTGCCGGCTGGGATGCAGGGTGCGAATCGGGACTTTGGAATACTTCAGTATGCTCAGGGGGGCCCGACGGCAGTATCACTTCACATAACCGCGAGCCCCAAGGAGACGACATTTGCATATATTTCAGCGGTGGCGCGTCTTGGTAAAAATTAAACCTACTTCCCCTGATTATGCTAAAACTCAAAGAGGCAAAAATTTATCAAGCAGTAAAATGGTCCCGCAACCCGGTTTTTCTTTTTGCAGGTCCCCTGCGCAAGGTTTTTTTGATTGTCTTCATTATTACTCTGGCTTTCTTTCTTTACGGCTTTTTGGCTCAAGCTTTTTCTCAAGCCAGCAATTCTACTCTATTGGGACTAACCATTATTTTTGCCGTCTGCACGGTTGGTTTATGGATAAGAACATCCTTTTTCAACCTTAAAATAAAGAGGCCGGATATCGACATATCGCCAGAGGAAGCGATTGGCAAGACCGATAAGATAAATCTGGCCGAACTTTTAAGTTTTGGGGTGGCCAAGGCGGTCTTCAAAGCTCAGTGCTTTGTCAAAAGCAAAAAAGCCAGCCGGGCCAATTCGACCATCCTTCTGCACTTTCTCCTTTCCATCAATCCCGATTTGACGAAATTTGTCCTTTACCGCCTTTTGCTTCCCGAGGACGAAATGAAAAAAGTTTTAAAACAGAATCTTCCTGGCATCGAGGCCAGCCCGGATTTGGAGCAGATTTTAAGCGAAGCCATTAAAGTGGCTGCCCAAAGGGGACATTCCCGCATTGAAGTGGGGGACGCCCTAACGGTCTTGGCGGAAAACGACCCGTTTTTCCAAAAGATTTTGGTTAATAATAATTTGCGGGTTAAGGATATTGATAACCTGACTTGGTGGTTTGAATCCCTCTGGCGCCGGATAGAAGAGAAAAAAAGATGGTGGGAATATGAAAATCTGATGAAGAGGGGAACTTTGGCCAAAGAGTGGACAGCCGGCTACACCATTAATTTGGATAAGTATTCTGTTGATTGGACGGAAATAACCAAGCGGAAGGGGTTTCCCGAAATCATCGGCCACGAGTCGGAGATCGAGCAAACAGAAAGAATCTTGGCTCGCCACGAATACAACAATGTCCTTTTGGTAGGGCAGCCGGGAGTCGGGCGAAAAGGAGTCATTCAGGGAATCGTCAGGAAATCGGTTTTCGGCCAAAGTTTGCCGGATGTCAATTACAAAAGAGTGGTCGAGCTTGATTTGTCCGCTCTCTTAGCCGAGGTGGAAAACCAGGAGGCCGTTGAATCGATTTTGGATGCTATTTTCCAGGAAGTGGTGCAGGCGGGTAACGTCATTCTTGTTATTGACGAGCTTCACAACTTTATCGGGGTAAAACCCGGTCCCGGGAAAGTAGATATCTCCGGAGTCATTTCCTCGTATTTGCATCTGCCCCAGTTCCAGGTGGTGGCGGTCACCAGCTATGCCGGACTTCACAAAAATATCGAGCAAAACACTTCCATCCTCAATCTTTTTGAGAAAGTTGAGGTGCCAGAGCTTTCCGAAAAGACAACTATGCTCATTCTGGAGAATTTTTCTCTTCAGCTGGAAGACAAATACAAACTCTTTGTCAGTTATCCCGCTTTGAGAGAAATTATCTCCTTAAGCCAGCGCTTCCTGACTTCGCAACCCTTTCCTAAGAAAGCTCTGGATTTACTGGATGAGGTGATGATTTACGTTAAAAAATCCGTCAGGAAAAAGACAGTTTTGCCTCAGCACGTGGCTAAAGTCATTTCTCAAAGGACCCAGGTGCCGGTAGGAGAGATGGAAGAAAAGGAAAAGGAAATTCTGCTCAATATGGAAAAGCTGATTCACCACAGAATTATCAACCAGGAAGAAGCAGTCAGAGAGGTTTCCACGGCCTTGAGGAGGGCCAGAGCCGAGGTAACCGTCAAGTCAGCTCCCATGGGAACCTTTCTTTTCTTGGGTCCTACCGGAGTGGGGAAAACCGAAACTTCCAAGGCATTGGCTCAAATATATTTCGGCTCCGAATCAAAAATGATCAGGTTGGACATGTCGGAATTCCAGGATACCAAAGACATTTCAAGGCTATTGGGTTCAGCTGAGGAAGAAGGCCTTTTGACTACCGAGGTTAGGGAAAATCCCTTTTCCTTGATTCTTTTGGACGAGATTGAAAAGGCCCACCCGAATGTTCTCAACCTCTTTTTGCAGGTACTGGACGAGGGA
>CAYPPH010000056.1:0-4362 GCA_964412565.1 uncultured Candidatus Saccharibacteria bacterium | reverse complement strand
ACCTACGGCACTAATAACGAGTTCGGCTTCGATTACCTAAGAGACAATATGGCCTACGATTTTGAATTGATGTCCCAGCGAGGGCATCATTACGCCATTGTCGATGAGGTGGACTCCATCCTTATCGACGAAGCCAGAACCCCTTTGATTATTTCCGCACCCGATCAGGAATCGTCAAACTGGTATAGAGAATTTGCCAAAATCATACCCAAACTCCAACCAGAGACCGACTACGAGCTGGATGAGAAAAGAAAGGCGGTCACCCTGACGGAACAAGGCATCAGCAAAGTGGAAAAGACTTTGGGCATGGGCAATATATATGAAGAGAAAGGCATCAAATACGTCCATCACTTGGAACAGGCCCTGAGAGCAGAAGTGCTTTTCAAAAAAGACAGGGATTACGTGGTAAAGGACGGCCAGGTTATTATTGTCGATGAGTTCACGGGCAGGCTCATGCCCGGACGCAGATGGTCCGGCGGCCTTCACCAGGCAGTGGAGGCCAAAGAGGGAGTGGAGGTAAAACCGGAGTCCCTGACTTTGGCTTCGGTCACTTTCCAAAACTATTTCAGGATGTACGGAAAGGTGGCCGGCATGACGGGAACGGCCGCCACTTCAGCCGAAGAATTCGACAAGGTTTACGGCCTGGACGTGGTAATCATTCCCACCAACAAGCCGATGATAAGGAAGGATGCGCCAGACCGGGTCTACAAAACCCAGGAGGGAAAGTTTAAGGCCCTGGCAAGGGAAGTCAAGGAAAGGCACGAAAAAGGGCAGCCGTTATTGGTGGGCACCACCTCCATTGAAAAGAACGAATACCTGGGCAAATTACTGGAAATAGAAGGGGTTCCCCATCAGATTTTAAACGCCAAGAATCACGAGAAAGAGGGAGAAATCATAGCTCAAGCGGGAAAACCGGGGGCGGTAACTATTGCCACCAATATGGCGGGCAGAGGCGTGGACATTATTCTGGGCGGCAATCCTCCCGACGACGCCGAAGCTGGAAAAGTCAAAGAAGCCGGAGGCCTTCATGTTATAGGCACGGAGCGGCACGAAGCCAGAAGAATCGACAACCAACTAAGAGGAAGATCGGGCAGGCAGGGGGATCCGGGCTCTTCTCAGTTTTTCGTTTCCTTGGAGGACGATTTAATGAGAATATTCGGCGGGGAGAGGATAGGCTCCTTGATGACCATGCTCAAGGTTCCAGAAGACCAGCCCATTGAAGCCAAAATGGTGGCCGGCGCCATTGAATCTGCTCAGTCCAAAATAGAGGGAATGAATTTTGACTTGAGAAAGCATGTTTTGGAATATGACGACGTGATGAATAAGCACCGCGAGACCATTTACCGCAAGAGGAGGGAAATTCTGGAAATGTTTCAGGATGGGAAATTGAGGCAATATATTCGCTCGCTGGTGAAAAAGGCCGGTTTTTCCGAAGACGACTGCCTGAAAAAGGAAAAAGAGATAGGGGAAGAACAGATAGACCGGGTTGAAAAAATAATTTCTTTGAGAACCATCGATATGCTCTGGATGAACCATTTGGAAGAAATGGAATCTTTAAGGGACTCTGTTAGGCTGAGAGCTTACGGCCAGAGAGATCCTTTGGTGGAGTATAAGACAGAGGGTCATAAGATGTTCCAAAGGTTGTTGAACTTGATTGAATCCAGTATTGCCAACAATATTATGAGGGCCAGCTTGAAGTCGCAGAATCAGCCCCAGCAAGCAGTGTCAGCCGGCAAAACAGAGAGAAAGCTGGGCAGGAATGAGCCGTGCTGGTGCGGCAGCGGCAAAAAGTTCAAAAAGTGCCACGGCAAAAACTCTTAATTGACAATTTGATAAAATAAGGAGTAATATAAAAATGATTTTTTGATATGGCAAAAAATAGGGTTTATATCATTATTCTGGCTATATTTATTGTGGCAGCTTCTGCCGCCGTTTTAGATTATCCCAAGTATTTCAATGAAATCAGCTTTCTGCCCGATTTCCCGGAAATTCCCTTTAAATTGGGATTGGACCTGCAAGGGGGAACCCACTTGGTTTACCAAGCCGATCTTTCCGGCCTTCCTCAGGAAGAGCGCGGCTCTTCCATGCAGGGGCTGAGAGACGTTATTGAAAGAAGAGTAAATCTCTTTGGAGTTGAGGAGCCCGTAGTCCAGGTGCAGGAAAGCAGGCTGATAGTGGAGTTAGCCGGTATTAAAGACCCCGCTCAAGCCATAGAGATGATCGGTCAAACTCCTTTTCTGGAGTTCAGGGAACCCAAAGATAATTACGAGGAGATCGTGGAAAGGAACCAAAAGATTGCCAGCGGGGAAATAGAGGGAGAAATTGAGGACCCTTTTCAGGCCACTCCTTTGACAGGCAAATATCTGGAGAGAGCGGAACCCGGTTTTAGTCAGACCGGCTACCAGTCTATGGTCACGCTTAAGTTTAACGACGAGGGAGCTCAGATTTTTGAAGACCTAACCTCTTCTCACGTCGGGGAGCCTCTGGCTATTTATATCGACAACGTCCCTATTTCCGCGCCTGTAGTTCAGGAAACGATTTCCGGCGGCAGAGCCCAGATTACCGGCGCCTTTACCGTTGAGGAGGCACGGTCGCTGGCCAGAAACCTTAATGCCGGCGCTTTGCCTGTACCTATTGAGTTGATTTCTCAGCAGTCGGTCGGCCCTACTCTAGGTTCCATTTCTCTGCAGAAAAGCTTACAGGCGGGCATTTGGGGCTTATTGGCGGTGGTAGTGTTTATGGTGCTTTTTTACCGTTTACCCGGCCTTCTGGCCTCTTTGGCTTTGGGGGTTTACGTGGTTTTGATTCTAGTGCTTTTCAAGCTGATTCCCGTTACCCTGACTCTGGCAGGCATCGGAGGCTTTATTCTTTCCATCGGCATGGCCATTGATGCCAATATCCTTATTTTCTCCCGCATGAGGGAAGAATTGAGATCGGGACAGAGTTTTTCCGTAGCCGTTGAGGAAGGGTTCAGAAGGGCCTGGCCTTCCATTCGCGACGGCAACCTGACTACCCTGATTGTCGCTTTGATTTTATTCGGCTTTGGCACCAGTTTCGTCAAGGGCTTTGCTTTCACTTTGACTTTGGGCATATTAGTGAGCATGTTTTCGGCGATAATTATTACTAAGAACTTTTTGCGAGTGTTCGTTGGCACAAAACTCGAAAAAATTAAATTTTTATGGGCATGAAAAAATACTTATTCACTTCAGAATCGGTAACCGAAGGGCATCCGGACAAAGTCTGCGATCAGATTTCAGACGCTATTTATGACGAAATGTTAAAGCAGGATCCCGATACCCATGCGGGCATCGAGTGCTTTGCCACCACTGGCTTGGTTTTGGTGGGAGGAGAAGCCAGAACCAAAGCTTATATTGAGATCCCTGACGTGGTTCGGAGGGTTTTGGGAGAGATAGGCTATGACAAGCCGGAATACGGCTTTTGTAACGACGCTGTCGGAGTTATTGTCACCCTTCACGAACAGTCCCCGGACATTGCCCAAGGAGTGGACGAAAAAGATGAAAAGGAGCAGGGAGCGGGAGATCAGGGTTTAATGTTCGGTTTTGCCAGCAACGAAACCCCGGAATTTATGCCTCTGCCCATTGTTTTGGCGCACAAGCTGACTATGAAGCTGGCCGAAGTAAGAAAAAACGGCAAAATGCCTTATTTGAGGCCGGACGGCAAATCTCAAGTGACCATAGAATACCAAGACGGCAAGATGAAAAGATTGGACACGGTGGTTATTGCCGCTCACCATTCCGACGAAGTGAGCTCCGAAAAGATTCACCAGGATATAAAAAAAGAGGTAATAGAACCGGTTGTAGGCGATTTGGCCGACCAGAATACCAAATATTTTATTAACGCCACAGGCAGATTCGTGATAGGAGGGCCTCCGGCCGATGCGGGGTTGACTGGCAGAAAGATAATCGTTGACACTTACGGGGGAGTGGGAGCTCACGGAGGAGGATGTTTTTCGGGAAAATGCGTTACCAAAGTGGACAGATCGGGAGCATATATGGCAAGATATGTTGCCAAAAACGTGGTAGCTGCGGGACTGGCTGACAGGTGTGAAATACAGGTGGCTTATGCCATTGGCATAGCTGAGCCCGTTTCCGTATTCATCGATACCAAGGGTACGGGAAAGATTTCCGACGAGGAGATTACCGACATAGTTAAAAAAGTTTTTGACTTCAGGCCAAAGCAAATTATAGAGCACCTGAATTTGAAAAGGCCCATTTACCAAAAGACCGCCTGCTACGGCCACTTTGGCAGAAACGATCCGGATTTCACCTGGGAAAAGACCGACAAAACGGAAGAATTAAAGAAATTTATCAACTAAAAGCGTAGCGTGATGACGCTTTCATT
>CAYPPH010000055.1:0-4373 GCA_964412565.1 uncultured Candidatus Saccharibacteria bacterium | reverse complement strand
AAACAGCCCAGTGTTATTTTCAGGGCCAACTTCCATTTTTTATGCCTGGCGAAGAGTTTTCTTTTGATTTTTCTCCGAGCCATATCTAGTTTAAAATTATACCACCCCTTTTTATTTTTACCAAGCTGTGATAAACCCTACACTTTTTCTGTGTTTTGTTTTGGATTGAAGCAGCAAGTGCTTCGATAAACCCTATTGACCAAAGAAAAGGTGCGGGGTAAATTAAAGATGATGAACGAGCGAGAAAGAAAAATTGAAGAGTTGCTGACCAAAGGAGTGAAAGAGGTTATAGAGAGGGATAGCCTGAGAAAAAAGCTCAATTCCGGGAAGCGGCTGAGAATTAAGCACGGCGTGGACCCCACTACTACCGACTTACACCTGGGCTACGCTGTTGTTTATGAAAAGTTGCGCCAATTTCAAGACTTGGGCCACAAGGTTGTTTTTTTGATAGGAGACTTTACTGGTCGTCTTGGAGATCCCACCGACAAAAACTCGGCCAGAAAAATGAGAGAGAGGGATGTGGTTAGGGGAATGGCCAAGAACTATCTTCGCCAGGCCACCAAGATTTTAAAGAAAAACAATTTAGAGGTTCGCTATAACAGCGAATGGTTTGATAAAATGTCTGCCGAAGATTTATTAAAACTGATGAGCTATTTCACCACCAGAAGAATTTTAGAGAGAGACATGTTCCAAGAAAGAGAAAAAAGAGGGCTGGAGATAGGGTTGCACGAACCAGTATATCCTGTTCTTCAGGCATACGACTCGGTGGCCCTTAAAGCAGACGTGGAAGTGGGGGGCTCAGACCAGCTTTTCAACTGTCTCAAAGGAAGAGAGCTGCAAAAAAAATTCAACCAACCTCCCCAAGACGTGTTGACCACTAAACTCCTTATCGGTACCGACGGGAAAGAAAAAATGAGCCAGAGCTTGGATAATTATATCGGTATTGAGGAAAAACCCAGCGAGCAGTACGGGAAGGTGATGTCTATCCCCGATAGCCTTATCATTCACTATTTCAAACTGGTTACCCGCGTTTCCTTGGAAGAGATTGGGCAATGGGAAAAAATGCTTAAAAACAAAAAGATTCCTCCTCAGATATTGAAAAAGAAACTTGCCAGAGAAATTATTTCCATTTACCACGGGAAAGGGGCCGCCCGAAAGGCCGAAGATGAATTCAACCGGGTTTTCAAGGAAAAAAAGCTGCCCAGTAAAATCTCCGAAGTCAAAATAAAAGAAAAGAAACTCGGTCTTCTTGATTTGTTGGTCAAAACAAAAATGGCCCTCTCTAAGTCAGGGGCCAAACGTCTCGTTGTCCAAGGAGGAGTGAAAATAAACGGGAAGACACAAGGAGATTGGCGGAAGACCGTTGATATTAAGAAAGGAATGGTCCTTCGGGTGGGTAGAAGGAAGTTCCTAAAGATTAAATAGCCAAACAAAAACCCCCGCTGGAGTGCGGGGGTTTTTGTTTTACATTTCTGTGCTTTCTCCTTCGTTGCCACTTTCTCCTTCACCGCCTTCTTGGGGGGTTTCCGGAGTTTCCTCTTTGGGGGTGTCTTCAGAAACGAAAGGAGTTAATTCTTTGTCGTAAAACATGATGTTGTTTTTATTTTTCAACTTTCTCGACCTTTACCTGGTTCTTTTCAAAAAAGAACCAAGTTTTGGTTCTACAAAAGTATTATAATCGATGGCAAAAAAATTGTCAAGACCCTAACCAGTGGGCGCAGCAAATGGCAACCGCCAAAGCGTCAGCCGCATCATCGGGCCTGGGTTCTTTTTTCAGCCCCAAAATAATTTTTACCATTTTTTGAACCTGCTTCTTTTCAGCATTACCGTAACCTGAAACCGCCATTTTAACCTGGGGAGGCGTGAACTCATGGACAGGCAGGTTCTTTTTGGCGGCCGTCAATATGATAACTCCTTTTGCCTGGCTGACAGGCATAGCCGTCTTTAAGTTTTTAAAGAAATACAGGTTTTCGATTGCCAGAACTTCTGGTTGGTGTTTTTTAATCAACTTAGCCAGTTCGTTATTGAGTTTTTTTAGCCTTTGAGCAGGAGTTGAAGATGCGTCGGTCTGAATTAATCCATAACAAACGCATTCCAGATTCTTCGTCTTCTTAACAATTCCATACCCAGTGGTGGCGGTTCCCGGATCAACCCCTAAAATTATCATTATTTGAAATTGCTGCGTGCGAACAGCGGGTTAATTGGTAATTGAAAATTTAAATTTTCAGGTTTGAGTATATTTCCTGGACGGTGTCATTCTCATCCAGGGCCTCAAACAGTTTTTCAGCCGCCTCCTTATCTTTTTCCGATACTTCTGTTTCGTATTTGGGAACCCACTCTAATTTACCCTCCTTTTCGACCCGATCAAACATCCACCTTACTCCTCCCTCTCCCACTATTTTTCCTTCATGCTTGGCCAAAATCTGCTTGATTTCTCCCAAGGATCTGTTTTTATTGTCGGTGATTCCTTCAATAACCAAAGCTATGCCGCCGGGGCCGTAGGCCTCGAATATCACCTCTTCGAGCTTGGCTCCTTCCAATTCCCCCGTCCCCCTTTTTACGGCCCTTTCGATGTTATCGGCGGGCATATCGAACTCCTTGGCTTTCTCAATAGCCGTCCTTAGTTTCGGGTTGAAATTAACGTCGCCTCCTCTTCTGGCGGCCACCGCTATTTCCTTGGACAATTTCGAAAAAACCTTGCTTTTTTTAGCATCGGCCGTACCTTTTTTGTGTTTAATTGAACTCCAATGCGAGTGCCCTGACATGCTTAAATATTATACCTTATTTTCTTTTTTAGCAACAGAATTATTATTCCCGAGAATGTGGCTATTAGACCGGCCACCACGTATGGCGCAAAACCAGATCGAGGCCTTGAATCTGGGATCTCCGGCTCGGCCTCATATGTTCGAGGTGAGGTCTCCAGCGTATCGGTTTCGGGTTTAAGAAGGGGGTCAACCCAGGCCATCCCTTGCTCTTTAATGTCCCGGACTCTGGCTTGGCTGATGCCCTTTATTCTGACCAGGTCATCCAAAGAAGAGAAGGGCCTTAAAGAAGCTAACTCCCGAGCTCTGGCTTCTCCGATGTGGATGATTTTTACCAAATCTTCCAAAGAAGCTGAGTTAATGTCGATTTTTTCTGCGGCGAGAACTCCCCACCAAAAATTTTGGCAGGGGGTCAAGAGTAAAATTGTTAGGATGGCAATTTTCAGAACCTTCATAACAAGCCCTGGTTTTCCTTGTACCTTGCTCCCATATGCTGGTAGGCGGACTTGGTGGCCATTCTTCCCCGCGGCGTTCTCTCGATAAAGCCCAACTGCAAAAGATAGGGCTCGTAGATGTCAAGGATGGAATCCTGCTCTTCCGAAGTGGCGGCAGCCAGAGTTTGCAGACCCACGGGCCCTCCCTGAAACTTACTGATAATCACCTCCAGTATTTTCCTGTCGCCCGGTTCCAAGCCAATCTCATCGATCTCCAAAAAAGAAAGAGCTTTCTTGGCGATGTCGGCGGTAATCACTCCTTTGCCTTCCACTTGGGCAAAGTCCCTGATTCTTTTTAAGAGACGGTTAGCCACGCGGGGAGTGTAGCGAGAGCACTTAGCGATGGATTTAACGGCCGAGGGCTCTACCTTAATCCCCAAGATGTCGCTGGAGCGACGGATGATGCTTTCAATATCCTCTTGGGTATAAAAGTTCAACTGGAAGGTTGCCCCGAAGCGATTTCTTAAAGGAGAGCTTAAGAGGGCCAGTCGGGTAGTGGCTCCGATTAAAGTAAATCGCGGCAGGTCTAAGGTCATGGTTCTTGCCATTGGGCCCCTACCCACCACCAAATTAAGCTTGAACTCCTCTAAAGCGGGATAAAGATATTCCTCGATTAGTTTATTAAGCCGATGTATTTCATCCACGAATAGAATATCTCCTTCGGAAAGGTTGGTTAGAATGGCCGCCAAGTCACCGGCCTTTTCTACGGCTGGCCCGGAGGTCACCTTGATATGGGCTCCTGTTTCTTTGGCAATAAGGTGGGCCAGGGTTGTTTTTCCCAAGCCGGCCGAGCCGTAAAAGAGAAGATGGTCCGGTGCCTCGTTTCTTTTCCGGGCAGCGTCAATAATTATCTTTAAACTCTTTTTAACCTTGGCTTGACCGACATATTCGGCCCAGCTTTTTGGTCTGAGAGTCAAATCGAGGGTTTGATCTTCAATTGTTGGTTTTGGGGCTGTAGCCCTTGACAAATCTTTCATAATAGACTATAATATTACATCTAAAGCAGTCCTGGAGCTGGGGGTAGGAATATCTTTTAGTTTGGACAGTTTGGCTTAGGCGAAACTGTTCCTCGAAGATATTCTAAACTTTAAGTTCCCAAGCTAGAGTCAGCCCCCAG
>CAYPPH010000054.1:0-4470 GCA_964412565.1 uncultured Candidatus Saccharibacteria bacterium | reverse complement strand
ATATTCCCCTGATAGTGATTGACTTTTCCGAGGAACATTTAAATTTGGTCAAAAATCCCCCTCACGGCTACGGCAAAACAATGAATCCTTGTATTGACTGCCACACCCTTATGCTGAAAAAAGCAAAGGAAATTATGGAAAAAGAAAAATTTGATTTCGTGGCTACGGGCGAGGTTTTAGGAGAAAGACCTATGTCTCAAAATATTAATGCCTTGAAATTGGTTGAAAAAGAATCTTCTCTCGAAGGACATTTGTTAAGACCGCTTTCGGCCAAATTGCTTGATCCGACTATTCCAGAGAAAAAGGGACTTGTAAAACGGAAGAAACTATTGGATATTTCAGGGCGTTCCAGAAAAAGGCAAATGGAGCTGGCCAAAGAATGGGGGATTAAAGAATATCCCACTCCGGCCGGAGGCTGTCTTTTAACCGACCCTGGTTTTAGCAAGAGACTGAAAGAGTTATTTGAGGAGTGCCCGGATTGCCAGGAGAATGATGTTGAGCTTTTGAAGCTTGGCCGACATTTTTGGGAAAGGGGAAACAAAATTGTTGTGGGACGCAACGAAAAGGAGAACGAGCAAATCAAAAAACTGGCCCAAAAAGAAGATGTTTTGATAGAAATGAAGAATTACCCTGGACCTTTAACTTTGATTAGGAATTACTCAAGCGAAGATACGCCTCAAGCTATAATTGATAAGGCTAAAGAATTGACAAGAAAATACTCCACCAAAACCAAAGGATTGACAAAACCGATTAAATTCGATATAATAAAATATTCTTAGGATATTATGTAAGGAGGAAAAATATGTCAGAAGCAAGCTGGATGTGTCAAAATCCTCAATGCGGTCTCATGTTTCAGTGGAACAGGGGAATCGAAACAGCTTCTTATATAAAAGATGGCGAGCTGGTCGATAAACTTGTTCCGGGTAATACGAGACCGGATGGCTGCCCTGAATGTGGTGGCGACCAAGTAGATTCATTGGAGGGATAAAAACACAAGGCGAAAAGCTGGCGGAAATCATTCACCAGCTTTTTCTTTTTGGATTTTTAAATTAGAATAGAATAATGACAATTTTAAAGCTGGGGAATAAAAATTTCAGCGAAGTTCTGAAAAAGGCAGCCGATGCGGTAAAAGGCGGCAAGATACTCGTTTGTCCCACCGATACCGTTTACGGCCTGGTCTGCGACGCTGACAACAGGGAAGCTGTCAAAAAGCTGTTTAAGATAAAAAAGAGAGACAGCGGGAAAAAGGTGCCCATTTTTGTAAGAGACATTAAGGCGGCAAAAAAACTAGCCTATATTAGCAAGAAGCAGGAAGAATTCTTAAAAAAGGTTTGGCCGGGAAAACTGACAGCTGTTTTGAAAAGCAAGAAAGGGGGAACCATTGGCTTGAGGACCTCTGATTATAAGCTTATCAGTCAACTTTTAAAAGAAAGTGGCAAATCGCTTACCGGGACTTCGGCTAATATTTCCGGAAAACCCGCTACCGGTGAAATAAAAAAGGTGGTGGAACAATTTGATAATCAAAACAATCAACCGGATTTGGTTATTGATGCAGGGAATTTACCAAAAAGTAAAACATCTACAGTGATTAATTTAATCGTATGGCCGCCAAAAATCTTAAGACCATGATTGTTTTGGCAATTGACACATCTTGTGACGAAACGGCAGTCGCCCTTTTAAAGAGGGAGAAATCTGAATTTAAGATTCTATCCAATGTCGTTTCTTCACAAATAGAGCTTCACCGAAAATATGGAGGAGTTTACCCATTTTTGGCAAAAAGAGAGCATCAAAAAAACCTCCCCGTTGTTTTTAAGAAAGCTGTGGGAAGCGATCTCTCTAAAGTTGATTTACTGGGAGTAACGGCAGGCCCCGGACTGGAGCCCTGTTTGTGGCAGGGCATAAATTTTGCCAAAGAATTAGCTCGAAAAACTGGAAAATCCCTGGTGCCGGTCAACCACATAGAGGCCCACATACTGTCTAACTACATTGAACGAAAGGACGATGCAATCAAGCTTCCTGCCATTTGTTTGGTGGTTTCCGGAGGGCATACCAGCTTGGTTTTAATGAAAAGGATGGGCAAATACAAATTGATTGGCGAGACGCAGGATGATGCGGCCGGCGAATGCTTTGATAAGGTGGCCAGAATGCTCGGTTTGGGCTATCCGGGAGGACCGGTGATTGCAGCTAACGCTGCGAAAATCCAAAATTCCTGCCTCGCCGGCAGGCAGGCAAAATCCAAAATCCAAATTAAGCTACCAAGGCCGATGATTCACCAAAAGAATTACGATTTCAGTTTCTCTGGTTTGAAAACTGCGGTATTATATAATTACAAAGATCAGCCGTCCAAAATTAAGAAGAATAGGGAATATGTTTGGGCAATATCTTTTGAGATTCAACAGGCAATTATTGATGTTTTACTGCATAAAACCGTAAAAGCAGCCAAAGATTACAGGGTAAAATCTATAATATTGGGAGGAGGAGTGGCCGCTAATGACGAGTTAAGAAAACAATTCGAAAATAAGCTAAGCAAGGAAGGTTTTAATTTCTTTGTTCCTTCAAAGAAATTTTGTACTGACAATGCTGCCATGATAGCGGTTGCAGCTTACTTTAATCGTGCCAATAAAACTAGAGGTTTGAAGAATATAATAGCCAAAGGCAACTTATCCATTTAACTTATGCCTATACATTTTACGCCGATTCATTTACTGCGCTATGTTCTCAAAAGAGAGGCAAGCCAATTTTTCGTTTCCATAGCCATTCGTAATTTGGCTCTGGGGATGGTTTTGATTTTTGAGCCCATTTATATCTATATCTATTTTGGCCATTCACTTCCTTTGACGCTCCTATTTTTTGGCTCCGCCCACGGCATTTACGGATTGCTGGCGGTTTTTGGAGCGGAAGTAATGGAAAAATTCGGCCCAAAACACGCCATACTTTTCAGTCATTTCTTATTTTTCGGCTATTTCCTCTGCCTGCTCGCTCTTTCCTACTCTTCACTGTTTTTACTGCTTCCCCTGGCCATAATCTTGAAGGCGCTGGGCATGGTTTTATTTTGGCCCTCCTTTCATATCGATTTCTGCCGTTTTTCCCAAAAGCAGCACCAAAACAGAGCAGTAGGCAAACTAAATGCGGCCTGCCTGGCCCCGGCCATTATCAGTCCGCTTATTGGCGGTTGGATTTTATCCACCTTCAATTATCCTGTCTTATTTGTTACCGTTCTACTGGTTCTTTTAAGTTCAGCCATTCCCATGTTTCTCTCCAAGGAAGTCCATGTAATGTACACTGATTCTTATACCGCTGCCTGGAAAAGAATATTCAAAAAAGCCAACAGGAGAATCAGTATAGCTTTCGTTTTCAGCCATTCAGAATGGGGGATCAATGTTTATATCTGGCCTATTTTCATGGCGGTCTTGGCCATCAGCTACAGCAGCATGGGGGGTATTACCACTTTTGCCTTGGCTATGGCCACACTTTTTTCTCTATATATGGGCAGGATGTCGGACCGTTTGATTAACAGGGTAAGATTTCTAAATCTCGGCTCAGCCCTCACTTCAATCGCCTGGGTGATAAAGTTTTTTGTTAACACTCCGCTCAGCGCTTTCTTGGCCAATACTCTTTACCGCATTTGCCGTACTACAGCCAGTATTCCCTTCCAAGCCTTACTTTATGAGCGAGCCTCACTCAAGGGAGCTGAAATGGATGAATTCATCGTCTACCGGGAGATTCTGGTTAACGTTTCCCGCTTCTTTTTCTTTATTTTCTTGGCGGTTTTCTTTGTTTTCGTACCCCAGGTAAATTACGCATTCTTTATCGCCGCCGTTATGTCTTTGGGTTTTATGTTCCTGGGTGTGCCTCCGAGGGTTTTCCGCAAATTGAGCTGGTGGGTTAAGAAATAAGAATTTGTATGAATTCCTGGCTTTTTCAAAAAATAAACGATTTGGCGGGTCAGTCCGTCTGTCTGGATTCTTTAGGAATCTTCTTTGCCGAATATTTCGGCTACCTGTTGGCGGTTTTGGTTTTCGTCGTTTTTTGGAAGAAATACAGGATAATTTTCCAGTCTTTTTTGGCGGGAATCGTAGCTCGTTTCGGATTTACAGAATTGATCCGCTGGCTTTGGCCGAATCCCCGGCCTTTTGTTGACAATAACGTCAACTTGCTGTTAAGCCATACAGACAGCGCTTCGCTTCCTTCGGGCCATGCCGCCTTTTTCTTCGGTTTAAGCACGGTTGTCTATTTGTATAATAAAAAAGCCGGTCTACTTTTCTTTGCAGCCAGTTTTTTAATCTCAATTTCCAGGGTTTTTGGTGGAATCCATTGGCCTCTGGACGTATTAGTCGGAGCTGTTGTCGGGATTTTCTCGGGTTGGCTGGTAATAAAAATTTGCCAGCACCTTCGGCGCTGACAAATTTATTATGTGGGCGAGGTGGGAGTCGAACCCACACGGGTTTTAGCCCACAGCATTTTGAGTGC
>CAYPPH010000053.1:0-4508 GCA_964412565.1 uncultured Candidatus Saccharibacteria bacterium | reverse complement strand
GGTCTAACCTCTCCAACTACACAAGCCGGCTTATGCCGTCTATGTTATCGGACGTCTTATTCAAAAGAGAAGACCCTGCTATAATACATAAATGATTAATGTTGTAGGAATAGGATTCGTTATATTTCTCAAGTTCGCGGTCCCTGTCGCCGTTGTTTTCTTTCCTTTTGCCGCCGGCTGGGCAAACTTCGTGCTCGATACCGTTGACGGAGACATATTAATACCCCTGGGCCTGGAAGACTCAACCTACCAGCCCATAGACAAAATAGCTGACTGGATTACCTACGTTGGCATGGTGCTGGCCGCCTGGAGATTCAGATGGGGCATACGAAAATGGATTTACGGCTTGTTCGTCTTTCGCAGCGTGGGCCAGCTGGCCTTTTTCCTGCTTGGCGATGAGCGCCTGCTCTTTTATTTCCCCAACTTCCTGGAGCCGCTGTTTTTGGTCTATGCCACCATTTTCTTTTTCAAAAAGGCAACGGAATCGCGCGCTTACGACTTCTATTCGAGACACAAATGGGCCATCTGGATTTCTGTCGTGCTCTACAAGATGCAAGACGAATACTTTACCCATATTGCCAACATAGACAGATCGGACGCTATGGGAAAGCTGCTGGATAAAATATTCTAAATAATGAAGTAAAGGTGTCAGGAACCGTTTTTGGGTCATCACCTATATTTATGCGTAATGCTCTACCCGTACTCATAGAAAACGGTTCCTGACACCTTTATTGGGCCTCTTTCATCTCTCACCCAGCCCCAAAATGTTGGAGGTCCCATCTCGAACATTCCTAAGAAAGCACTGGAGAGGTTAGACCTTTCCAGTTTCTGATAATAAAAACGTCCCACTCTTTGCTTTCGCATTGAGTGGGACTGTGTCTAGACGCATAACTATGGCTTTTCGTCTAGGATAAGCTGCAAGCCCAGTTTTTTGCAGAGACCATCAATAATCTCCTTGAATCGGGCGACGTCAGCCGGCGCAATGTTGGATATCTCGAACCCTCCGTCTTCATAAATGATGTCTTCGCCTTCTGTATTAGGGTATGGCGGATATATTATGGTAGATATTATCCAGTCGGACAAACACCAGGATGCCTCAACCCCCGTGCTCCCCTGGACCGCCGCCTTGAATTCCTCGAACAGATTATGACTCTCTGGTCTTTCGGAAACAGTAACACGAAAGCTCAGATTCATCGGCCGCACTTTAACCTCTACTGACATTTCAATCACCTCCTTTATTTTCTGGCAATTCCACATCGGGACGGCTGTGATTCATCAGATCTTCAAGAGTGTACTGGCGGAAAGCGAATAGAACCCCCTGCACAAACCCCAGCCACCTGAAGTTTTTTTCTCTTCGCTTCTCTTCAATGTGTTTTTCCATCTTTTTCAGCATGCCGTGACAATGCCTGAGTCCGTTTTCCGGAGAATCCAGCAAAAGATTATGGGGATAATCTATTTCTTCCAGCTCCTTGGATTGAAAATGCTTCCGGTATATCTCAATCACTTCCAGTATTTTCGCATCATCCATTTCAAACCTCCTCTATTATTAAGTTATTGAGCTATAATGATTCTGCCACTTTTAGGCCCTTTTGTCCAACCCCAAATATGTTCGAGGTTTAACCTCGAACATCGGGCGCAAAAAACTGAGGGAGATTCGGCCTCCCTCAGTAACGAGAACCAGGATTTTTTTATTCCGTTTCCTTAGGAGGTACAGCCTCCTCTTCTTCCAATAAAGGCATAGGCCTTACTCCGCCCTGCGAGGTTTCTATGCCCACTAGAGACACCACCACCGCTTCCTGATAAAAGCGCTCTTTGTCGGACTGGTCAGTCAGCGGGAAAACAAAGGCCGGGACATAAAGCTCCTCGCCCAAGTACTTGTTTTCTGTCATCTGCCAGACGCGGACCAGTTGCAGAGAAGGAGTCCCCAGCTCCATTTGCACGGTCTCGGTGGGATCGGAATGTTGGTAGTAATAGGACATTCCGCCCTGCTCGGCCGATGAGATTATCTTTTCTGCGTTCGTTTCCACCTCGTACTGCGAGCTTTGAAATCCTCCGGCGAATATATTACCAGCATAAGTCACTTTTCTGTACCTGGCGCTAACTTCCATGTTCATGCCGGTCTTCCTGCCTGACTGGTCGTAGACCGCCTTGCCATCTATCAAAAGAGGATAGACAACGGAGCGGCTGTCGGGTATGTAGGAGCTGGTTCCCGACTCCTCTAAAGCGTAGTAATGGCCGGCGTAATCCAAAACTTCCGGCTCTCCATATTTATCCGTCTTTATGCCATAGCTTCTAACAAAATCAGCTGCTATGGAAAGGGCTTGTTCGTCTGAAAGCCGGTCGGCTTCCGTCATCTGTTTTTGGTAAACATCTTGGGGCCACTTCTCCCAATTCATGGACAGAGCGACCATCCCCTGTTTGGGATCAATGAAAATGCTGTAGCCTTGATTCCTGTCCTCGTTAATTTGCAGAGAGCTAACCTGGGCGTTTCTGAATTTGCCCAAGTCCACGCTGTCCAACTCGACTCCAGACAAAAGACCTGCCAGCTTAGAGCCAATGGAGTCACCCACCGCTCTCTTGTACACGTTCATTGTCTCTTCATCCACGCTGATGTTCTCCCCGGCGTAGACGAACTCATAGTTTATCCTCCTGGGTTTGTAAGGCACGCTTTTGGTGTCGATCGTCCCTTTTTCAGCGTCAGCCAGAGGAGCTGCTAGATTCTGGGTGGAGCCTGCAGGAACGCCGCCTCCTCCACGGCCCAGAGCGCCCTCTTCGGTTGCCTGCTCGGCGGAAAAAACGATGTCGCCGAAGGCTTTTTCTCCGACGTTCTCTATGCCCGTTTCCAAAACCAGCTCTCCCGGCTCATCTCCACTAAAATAGTTGAAAGAAAAGACGCCCAAAGCCACCAACGCCAGAGCTCCCAAGGTGTAAGCCAGCTTGGGAAAGCCGAATAAGCTGAAAGAAGGCTTGATTGATTCTCCGGTCTGCAGTCTCTTTTTTAAATTGCTGACGAAAACCCGGTCTATCTTAATGTCGGGCTTGGCCGCCATAAGCTTTTCTATTATCTCCACCAGAACTGTTTCGTGCTCTTTCAAGCTCGGATCCAGCCGGTAGACATCCCTTAATATCTGTTGTATTTCTTTTTTCATATGTTTTTTTGGATTAATGGTCTTACACCAGAGATTACGTTAAAGAAAGCCTAAAGATAACTCAGAGGTTGAAAAGCAGGAAGCACATAAAAGGGCTCAGGGGCATTTCTTCCCTCAGTTGACGGATCGTCCTGGAAAACATCATCTTGCATCCTCCCTCGCTCTTCCCCAGAGCTTCGGCTATCTCTTTATAGGATATACCCTCCCAGACCCTCAATATAATTATTTCTCTCTGCTCGATCCCCAATTTGTTTAAGTATTCCTTGACCTCCTTCAGCTTCAAGGAAACCTCGGCGTCTCTCTCCACGTCTTCTTTATCCGATAAATCCCAAACATCCTCTATATTTATAAGGTTCTTTTTACTGCGGTAAAAGTCAATAACCGTGTTTCTGGCTATCCTGTAAATCCAGCCTGAAAACTCCCCCTTTCTTTTGTCGAAGGAATCAAAAGCCGCCAGCGCCTTAATGAAGGTGCTGGAAGTCAGATCTTCGGCCGTTTCTTTGTGATGGGTTTTGTAGTATATGAAGCGGTAGATCTTTTCCACGTACTGGTCGTAGAATCTGACGAAATCCTCTTTGTTTTCCCGTTTGAGGGCCATTTTAATCGAAAACTACTTCTTAGTTTATTACGCAACAACTATAAAAAGGTAACTCTATTATACCCGAAAAATCCTCCCTAAACCATTATGAAAAATAAAAGGCCTATCTTTTGATAGGCCTTTGGCGCCGCTCCTTGAGTATCGGCTTTATTCTTCCTCCTCCTGTTCTTCTCCGGGCACAAACTCGTATTTCACGCCGCATTTCTTGCAGTAGAGACCCTGGCTGACATAATGGTACTGCTGTCTGCTGCCGGGGCCTATAATCGGAGGACCGGTCACTGGATTGTATTCCTGAACGATTCTCTCGGTAATGTCTCCGCCGCAAACTTTGCAGGCCTCTTTGAAAAACCTCGGTGTCGGTGCTTTATGACCCTCCTCCAGTAAAGTATGTGGAGGACGGGAATGAAGCTCTTTCAGTCTTTCATTTACCTTTTTTGGGTCAACCTTCTTAGACGTGAAACGGGTTTCTTCGCTTCGTTTTACTTTTTCTATCATCTCTTCTCCTCCTTGTTTTAAATTTGCTTTCTTTTAAGGCATCCTATCACCCGGGGACCGTTTTGTCCAACCCCCAAAATGATGAAGGTTCAACCTCTATTATTCCTTCTTCAGTCTGGAAAGGTTAGATCCCTCCAGCTTCATAAAATTTTGGACCTATAATCAAGCATGTTAAAGCCCCTGTCTTAATAAGTCAGGGGCTTTTCTTGAAGACGGGAGGAGGAGCCTTAAATTTTCTCCTTACTTCTATTAGATTTGCCCTTGCC
>CAYPPH010000052.1:0-4561 GCA_964412565.1 uncultured Candidatus Saccharibacteria bacterium | reverse complement strand
TCATCGGCGTGTTTTTGATAGTTTCCTTGCTTTCTTTATCAGAAGGACTGAAGTCAACCATTGACCAGCAGCTGCAGTCTTTGGGAGGAGAGATGGTTATGATTATGCCTGGATCGGATATAATGTCCAGTCTGATGTTCGGCGGGGCAAAGTTGCAGAAAGAGGACGTAGAGGCAATTAAAAAAGTACGGGGCGTGGAAACTGTCATAGGATATTCTTACATGGGCGCCATTGCTAGATACGAGGACGAGTCAAAGCAGGTGGCCATAGCCGGTCTCAGTCCCTGGAGAGAAGCCATAGATGTTTTCATCCTTTTCCAGGGATGGAGCTTGAAAGAGGGAAGATGGCCGAGCAAGAGAAATCAAGTTATCATAGGTCAGCAAGTAGCCGTTAAAATCTTTTCAGAGGAAGTGGAGGCAGGAGCGGAAATTACTATCAAGGGAAGAAAGTTTGAGGTAGCTGGCGTATTGAGTTCTTTGGGAAGCCGGGAGGACGACAGCATGATTTACATGGATATGGACATTTACCAGGACATAACTGGAGAGAAACGGGGGACTGCCTCTTACGCCATGGCAAAGCTCAGAGACGGAGCTGATGAAAATGAGGTGGCCGAGGAAATCGAAGAAAGCTTGAAAGAAACGAGGAAAAGAAGAGCTGGAACGGATGAGGCCGACTTTTCTGTCATCACCTCAGAGAAGATGGGCGAGATAGCGGGAACCATTTTGGGAATAATTCAGATTGTTATCATTGGATTCGCCTCAATAGCCATCGTTGTCGGCGGTATAGGCATTGCCAACAGTATGTTTACCTCGGTCAGAGAAAGGACCAGAGAAATCGGCATTATGAAGGCTATCGGTGCCAAAAACTCTGCCATTCTTTCCATTTTTATGATTGAGGCAGGTATAATAGGGGTTTTGGGAGGCTGCGGCGGCCTTTTGTTGGGAACCATTCTGGCAGAAGGAATTGACTATTACGCCAGCGTCAACCCCTCTTTCTATTTCACCACCACCGTAGCTCCCTGGATGATATTTTTCGCCTTAGCCTTCTCTTTTCTGGTGGGTTGTCTGGCAGGTTTTTTTCCAGCCAGGCAGGCAGCCAAACTAAAGCCGGTTGAGGCCTTAAGAAGATATGAATAACATATGAGCATTTTACCTGTTAAAATATATCCCGATCCCGTTCTACGAAAAAAAGCCAGTGAGGTGAAGGGAATAAGCCCTGAGATTAAAAAACTAGCTGAAGACATGAAAGAAACTATGCTCAAGAAGGATGGAGTAGGGTTGGCTGCCAACCAAGTGGGAGAGTTGAAAAGGATCATAGCTGTCCAGACAGAGGGGGAGCCAGCCGTTTTCATCAACCCCAAGATCATCAAAAGGAGCAAGGAAACGGAAAAAATGGAAGAGGGTTGCTTGTCTCTGCCCGGCATCTGGTTGGAAGTGAAGAGGGCTCGGGATGTAGAAATGGAAGCGCTTGATCTGGAAGGGAAAAGGATTAATATAAAGGCCGCGGGATTTACAGCTAGAGTTTTCCAGCACGAAATAGACCACCTAAATGGCGTTTTGATTATTGACAAAATGAGCTTTCTGCAAAAATTGAAGTACAAAATAAAAAAACATGGATTTGATTGAAGAATTAATTAAGGACGATTGGCTGAGAACACCGCGCCTGATTGAGGCCTTTAGGAAGATAAAAAGAGAGGACTTTCTTCCTCCAGATATGAGGAATTTAGCCGAATTGAACGAGGCCCTGCCCGTAGGGCATGGTCAGACGATTTCCCAGCCCTTGGTGGTGGCTTTCATGCTGGAATTGCTTCAGCCCCGGGAGGGAGAGAAGATTTTGGACGTTGGCTCGGGATCAGGCTGGACTTCGGCCTTGCTGGCTGAAATAGTGGGAGAGGGAGGAAAGGTTTTTTCTCTGGAATTAGTGCCGGAACTCAAAGAGTTTGGTGAGAAGAATGTTGCCAAATACAGCTTCGTTGAAAAAGGAATAGTTAAGTTTATTTGTTGCAACGGGGCTCATGGATATGAAAAAGAGGCTCCTTTTGATAAAATTCTCTGTTCGGCTTCTCTGCAAAAAAGAATTCCTCAGTCCTGGAAGGATCAGGTGAAAATAGGCGGAAAGATAGTTACCCCTTTAGCCACTTCCATTTATTGCTTGGTTAAAAAAGGCAAGAACGAATTCGAGGAAGATGAACATCCCGGGTTTGCTTTTGTCCCTTTGGTTGAAAAATAAACATGATGAAGAGAGCTATAGTCATTTTGGCAATTGTCGTTATCGGGGGGCTGCTCTGGTCGGTTTTTGCCCCTTGCAGCTTCGGAGAGGCGGAGGAGGTCGTTTTTAGGATTGAAAAAGGCGAAGGTTCCAGAGAAATCGCACTCAACCTGCAGAAAGAGGGTCTGGTTGTTTGGGGACCGCTTTTCCGTCTTTATGTTTTGCTGTCCGGCCAGGCAGGAGAGTTGCAGGCCGGCACCTATTCTCTTTCTAAATCAATGAATATGCCCCAGATGGTAAGCAAGTTTGCTTCCGGAGAGGTGCTCAAAGAAACGATTACCATCATTGAAGGATGGAATCTAAGGGATATAGGCTTTTATTTCGAGAACAAAGGTATGTTCCAAGCGGAAGAGATCTGGGAAACAGCCGGTTTCCCGGCAGTAGATTACGCTGCAGCTACTGATTTGCCGGAACCCGTGGATTTTTCTCATGATTACGATTTTTTGAAATCAAAACCGGACAGAGTGGGTTTGGAGGGATTTCTTTTCCCGGATACCTATGAAATAAACAGAGATGCCACGGTGAGACAAGTTATTAAAAAAATGCTCGATAATTTCGACAGAAAACTGACTCCGGAATTAAGAGAAGAAATAACCCGCCGGGGAAAGACGATTTTAGATATCGTTACCATGGCTTCTTTGTTGGAAAAGGAAGTCCGGACCAAAGAAGACAAAGAAATCGTCTCCGGTATTTTCTGGAAAAGGATAAAATTGGGAATGCCCTTGGAGGGCTGCGCTACCATAGCCTATATTAAAGGAGTGGACCAATGGCGCTACACCTTTGAAGATACCAGGACAGAATCTCCATTTAATACCTATATTAATTACGGATTGCCTTTGGGCCCTGTTTCAAATCCCGGCATGGAGAGCATTTTGGCTGCCATTTATCCTAAAAGCTCAGAATATCTCTTCTTTTTATCCACTCCAGACGGAAAAACTGTCTATTCCAAAACTCTGGAAGAGCATAATACAAACAAGGCCAAATATTTGGAATGATATGTCAAAGCTTTTGAAGAACAAAAAAATCGCTATCGTCATAGCTTTCAAAGGATTTAAAGATCCAGAGTATTTCATTCCTCGCGATATTTTAGAAACGGCCGGCGCCGAGATTATTACTGTCAGTTCGGAAAAGGGAACAGCCTTTGGAGACGACGGGGGAGAAGCCAAAGTGGATTTAATTGCCTCTGAGGCTGATCCTGCCGAATTTGACGCCGTAGTGTTTATCGGGGGACCCGGCATGGGTGAAAATTTGGACAACCGGGAATTCCAATCCATAGCCGAAAAAGCCGTCGAGAAAGGCAAAGTTTTGGCTGCTATTTGCATAGCTCCCGCTTTGCTGGCCAAAGCCGGCCTGCTGCGAGACAGAAAGGCCACGGTTTGGTCTAGCTACATGGACAAATCGGCCATTAAAATATTAAAAGAGAACGGGGCAGTTTACGAAGAAAAAGACGTAGTCATTGACGGCAGAATCGTGACGGCAGCCGGCCCCCATGCCGCAGAGCAATTCGGTCAGGCCCTGATTGGGGTATTGACAAGTACTTCATAATAAATATAATAAAGTTAGCTGTAGACAAGGGGCATTTAAGTCCTCTCGAGGCACGCGTCAAAATTATTTCACCTCACTCAGATTATTTTAAATAACCTGAGAAGTCGTTCAATAATTTGCCGCTTTTCTCCGAATCGCGAAGCGATTCGGAGGCCACAATTGCTTTGTCTACGGACAAAGTTTTTTTATGCCTTTAAGCAAAGCTCAAAAACAGAAGGTAATCAGCGATTTGAAAGATAAAATAAGTCGCCAGAAAGCGATAGTTTTCGGCGATATCAAAGGAGTGAAAGTGGGAGACTTGACCAGATTGAGACGGCAAATAAAAGAAAATGGCGGCGAGCTCAAAGTAGCCAAGAAAACCCTAACTTCCCTGGTTTTTAAGGAAAACAATATAGATATTGATTTAAAGAAAATAAGCGGAGAAATCGCCTTGGGTTTTGGCTACAAAGATGAAATTTCGCCGTTTAAAGCGTTTTACAATTTTTCCAAAGAAAACGAAAACCTGAAGATTCTGGGCGGATTAATGGAAGGCAAGCCGCTTACCCAAGAGGAAGCTTTGGCCCTGGCCAAGCTGCCCGGCCGCCAGGAACTTCTGGCAAGATTGGTCGGTGGCATATCAGCCCCGGCTTCCGGTTTCGTTAGTGTTTTGCAGGGAAATCTGAGGAATTTAGTTTACCTTTTTTCCCAATTACACCCCGGTACTACAAATTCTTCGAATTTGACTACGGGGCAAGCGTCTTAAATCAAA
>CAYPPH010000051.1:0-4610 GCA_964412565.1 uncultured Candidatus Saccharibacteria bacterium | reverse complement strand
GATTCATTCTCTGCCTCAGGGTTTTGACAGGATTATCGGCTGCGACGGCTATAACTCCTTTGTCAGAAAAAGCCTGAGGCTTAAAGATCCTGTTTTCCGCTTAACCATGCAGGGTTTCTTGGAGGAGAAAAACGATTCCGATTACGTTGAAACTTGGGCCGTCAAAAACGGCTTTGTCTGGAAAATTCCCAGGGGCGGACCTGCCTGCGCAGACAGGAGAACAGAGTATGGAATTATAGCCGATCCGCCGGATACCAAAAAGCTTTTTGAAAACTTCTGTCATAAAAAAAATTTGAAGCTGGGGAAAATCCAATCATCGGTTATTCCCCAGGGCTTGGCTATTTCCCACAACCCCCGCGTCGTCTTATGCGGAGATGCCGCCGGCCTTACCAAGCCCTGGAGTGGAGGGGGAATTATTTGGGGTTTGAGAGCGGCTGATATTCTTTTGCAAACTTTTCCCGATTTTGCAGCCTACAATAAGAAAGTACGAAAGGAATTCAGGCCCAAAATTGTTTTTTTCAAAGCACTTACCGGCTTTGGCTACTTTGTGGCTTTCAACCTGCCTTGGTTTCTTCCCAGTAAAGTTAAAATAGAAGGAGACTCCTTGGCTTAACAAAACCCTCTCTCTGTGCTACTATTTTTTCTATAATAAGGAGGTACGATATGAATAACGCTGTAGTTCATTTAGGTATTATAATGGATGGCAACAGGAGATGGGCCAAAGATGATGGGCTGTTGATTGGTATGGGCCATTTGGCCGGAGCTGAGAAAGTGAAAGAAGTTATTAGATGGTCGGCTAACCGGGGCATCAAATATCTTACCCTTTACACCTTTTCCACAGAGAATTGGCAAAGACCCAAAGAAGAAGTAAGCTCTCTGCTGGGATTAATCGGCGATTTTCTTAAAGAAAATTGCCAGGAGTTTCAAAAAGAGGGGGGCAAACTGAGATTCTTGGGCGACAGGGACGGTTTGCCGGTTGATCTGGTAAAGGCGATGGAGGAGGCCGAGCTGGCTACCAAGGACAACGATAGAATAATTGTTAACAGTTTGTTCAACTATGGCGGCCGGGCGGAAATACTCAGAGCTGTCAGAAGAATCATCAAGGAAGGAGTGAAGCCGGAAAATATTAATACTGCAGAATTCGGGCGGTATCTGTATACGGCCGGTCTTCCCGACCCAGATCTGATTATCAGAACAAGCGGGGAAATGCGCCTATCCAACTTTCTTACTTGGCAGTCAGCTTATTCCGAGCTGTATTTCTGCGAGAAGCATTGGCCTGATTTTTCCGAACAAGACCTGGACAAAGCCCTTTCGGAATACTCTCTGCGTCAGAGAAGAATTGGGAAATAAGGAAAAGTCCTTCCCGGCAAAGCGAAGGACTTTTATTTTCCCACACATGTGCTACTATCCATAAGTACCTTGAAACAGGAGGTGGATAATGGTCAGAATCGTAACCGACAGTACGGCCGATTTGCCAGAAGAAATAATGGAGGCATTGGGCATCACCGTGGTGCCGGCCTACGTCATATTCGGTCAAAAAAGCTACAAGGACGGAATTGATATTTCCAAAGATGAATTTTACCAGAAGCTAACGGAAGAGAAAATACATCCAACTACTTCCACCGCTACCCCGGAAGAATTCGCCAAAGCGTACTTAAAATTGGCCGAGCAGGACCAAGAGATAATCTCGCTTCATCTTTCTCCCAGCTTCAGCCGCATTTACGAAAGCGCCCTGCAGGGGAAAGAGCAGGCGGAAAAAGAGAAACCGAATCTTAAAGTGGAAGTGATTGACACCCGCTGGGTGGTCATGGCCATGGGATTCTTGGTTATTAAGGCGGCTAAGCTGGCGGCCGAGAAAAAGCAGCTGGCAGAAATAGTGGAAGAAATCAAGGAAACCATTCCCCGCATCCGCTTTCTGGCCGTACTGGATACTTTGAAATACCTGAAAACCGGAGGCAGAGCTCAAAAAGCCGTGGGACAGGGCATCACTGCCTTACTTAACGTCAAAATGCTATTAACCATCAAAGACGGAGAGGCCGTCAGGGCAGGCATGGTTAAAGTTCCCAAAAAAATAGAAAGGTTTGTGGATTTCATTAAGCGTTCTTCTGAAGCGAGAGAAATAGCCATAGAATATTCCACCAACCTCGAGGAGGCCCAGTCTTTAAGAGAGAAAGTGAAAGCCACTTTTCCGGAGGCGGTCATCTACTTCTCACAAGTTACTCCGGTCATTGGCACTCATGCGGGTCCCGGCATATTGGCCGTATCCGTACTGAGCTAACCAAATAGGCGGTAGTTTCTACCGCCTTTTCATTAAAACTATTATTAATTATCTAACTTTTTCTGGAAATAAACACCATAACAGTTTTGTGATTATACTCCTAACGGGGTAAAATGAATATTGATTATGATACTGCCGACCATCACCACCATATCTCCCGACTGGCGGGAAAGAATCAAAGAAATCAGTAAATTCGGCTTAAAAGAAGTTAACTTGTTTTTGACGTGCCTGAACAAGGAAGAAAGACAAGAAATTTACGAACTGTTAAAAAGGATCAAAATAACCAGAATCCCTTTTGTTCATTTGAGGTCTGACATGGAACCCCAAGAACTGGATTTCTTAACAAAGGAATACAAAACAGAGGTCTACAATATCCACACCAACAGAGAGTATCCCCTTAAATTCAATCACGGCGAGCGCAAAAAGAATATTTACATTGAAAACACTTTCCTGCCCTACGACGAAGAGGAGGTAAAACAGTTTGGCGGCATATGCTTGGACTTTGCTCATTTGGAAAATGCCAGGGTTTTCAGGCCGGAAATGTACCGCCAGAACATTGAAATCATAGAAAAGTACGAATGCGGCTGTAACCATATCAGTCCCGGGGTTGAGTTTTCTTTATTCGAAAAAGAGCAGTGGCTGGGCAAGAAGCACCCCCACGTTTTAAAAAACCTTTCCCAGTTGGATTACTTGAAGAGATATCCCCAAAAATACTTTTCTGGGCATATTGCCATGGAGATAGAAAACAGCATTGAAGAGCAATTGGAAGCCATAAAATACATTAAATCCATCCTTCCTCATGTCAGATAAAATCAGGGCTCATATTTGGGTTTCAGGCAGAGTTCAGGGAGTGTTTTTTAGAGCTAATACCAAAGATAAGGCAGGAGAATTGGGAGTAACGGGCTGGGTGCGCAACTTGCCTGACAGCCGAGTCGAGGCAATCTTTGAAGGAGAAAAAGAAAAAGTGGAAAAAATGGTTGATTGGACCAGAGAGGGGCCGGCTGTAGCCAAGGTTGAGAGGTTTGATCTGATTTGGGAGAACTACAAAGGGGAGTTTGATGGCTTTTCTGTAAAATGATAATATAATATTGTTAGATAATTAACTTTTATATATGTTCAAAAGCAACTTGCAGCATAAACAAATTATTAACAACGCGGGTGGAGCTCTGGTGCTGTTTTTAATAGCGATCGTAGTCTGGCTGGGAGTCGACATCGTCAACAAAATAAAGGAGTCGGCCTACATCGGCCAGGATGTGGCTTACCGCAACACCATTGTTGTTTCTGGCAGCGGAGAGGCATATGCCAGGCCGGATTTGGCCCTGACCACCTTCTCGGTGGTGACTGAGGCGAAAACGGTGGGCGAAGCTCTGTCGGAAAACAGCCAGAAAATGAATGATATCATAACCTACCTCAAAGAGCAGGGGATAGCTGAAAAGGATTTGAAAACCACTGCTTTCAATATTTATCCTCTTTATGAATGGCACGAGAGGACGGTTTCCCAACCATCGGGAGAAAGAGTATTGGCGGGATATGAAGTCAGACAGTCCTTGCAGGTGAAGATCAGGGATTTATCCTTGGTTGGTACGCTTATTGGGGGAGCAGCTGAAAGAGGAGCCAATCAAATCGGCAGTTTGCAGTTCACCATCGAAAACGAGGATGAATTGAAAAGCCAAGCCAGGGAGGAGGCGATTGAGGAAGCTAAAAATAAAGCCAAGAATCTGGCCTCCCAACTCGGCGTAAGTTTAGTTGAAATAATCAACTTCTCCGAAACCTCCCGATTGCCCGTTTATTACGAGTCAGCGGAAGTTGTAGGAAAGGGAGGAGGCAGCCCGGAAGTTGAACCCGGCGAAAATAAGATTGAAGTCAACGTAACCTTAACTTACGAAATTAACTAAGAATATGAAGATTCTAAAAAATGAAATAATTCTTTTAGTTATATTGGCAATATTAGTAGCGGGGACGGGCGGCATAGCTTACTATCTGCAGCAGAATCAGCAACCTGAGACAGAGACGCCTTCGCAAAATAACGAGCCGGAGCAGCAGACGGAAGAAAATAAAGAGTCCGAGGCGCCCGAGGAGGCGTTCACGCCTCAAGAGGAGCTAATGACAGAAAGAGTGCTGGAAGACAATCTTTACAGCATTATCATTCCTCCAGGATGGGTTCAGGCCGTAACCACCTCTACCAGGTTTGTAGCTGTAGTCATTAAGCCAAAAGGGGAGATTGATCCCGAAAACCTGGCTGACGTCGATTACGACACCTATTATGCTGTAAACAATACCAAAATGGATGCTGGCAGCTTAGACGAATATGTTGATATGCTTAAGCAAAATT
>CAYPPH010000050.1:1208-4613 GCA_964412565.1 uncultured Candidatus Saccharibacteria bacterium | reverse complement strand
AAACCCACGACTATCAAAGCGGTAAATGCTATTCCTATAATTTTTCTCATGCTTTGCACCACCTCAGTAATCGACAAACATGCACGCCAATATCAGGGCCACGCCGCACGCAGTCACAAGAACGGCCATTATTATCTGGTCCCTGAGCGTCAGTTCATACTCTTCCTTTTCGTTCATCATCACCCTCCCACGCAAAACACTTTAAGATGGCAGAGAAACCACATGGTGATGAACACGACGCCGATAAATATCAGCATAGCCACCCACGCATAGAATCCGGCATTATCGCCGTATCCGTCAAAGCTGTTTTTTACCATACGGATTCCTCCTCGAACATTCTCCACCAAGGTTTGAGCGTGAATATCATTCCATGCCCTCCAACTCGTCGTCAGTAACGAAATGCGCAGGATCGTCGCACCAAACCCTCCCGCACACCACGCAGTTCTTCTGCGTGTGCCAGTGGAAAGGAATTTTATTCATGTTTGTTCCTCCTCACGTAATCGTATATCCAGAAGGATTCCCCAAAAATTATTTCCTCAACACTCCTCACACATTTCTCGGAAAACCCCACTACATTAAGAATTTTCATCCTTTCTCCTCAAATAGGTCTCATACTTCATACCAAACCTGAAAGGCCATAAAACACACTCTCTAATGGGGCATTCCCTGACTTCCTTGGTATTTCCGTTGCAGCACCAAAGGCAGTATTCCCTTATGGCCTTTAATGGCTGGAAACCCTTGGGCCTTTTTCCCATCCGCCCCGGCCACAGGGGGCATTCCTTTATGGTGCATTCGCGTATTTCCGGCTTGGTTTCTGCACAATCTATGCACCTCAGTCGAATGGCCTTTGTTTGGGTTATTTTTTTCATTGAGATCCCTCAAACTCACGTATGATTTCTTTAATAGCCTGCGTTTTTGAGGACAATCCGTTTTTTGCCCTGAATATATCCACTTTTCTGTCCTCTTCCTCAGAAAGTTCCAAAATCATTTTAGGCATAATAAAATATTACATTTACTTATATATAAAGCTTTCGTTTATTTTTCATGCGCCTGACCGAAAAACCGAATTTTCTGAACTCACATTTTTAAACCCCAAATCCTACATAGTCACGGGGGTTATGGCCTATACTCAGCTTCTGAAAGTGAGAAAGGAAAAGGCCGAAGAGGCCGAGAAATATTTAAGAGCGGCCGGAATCCCTATCATAAGGCAATGGGTGGAAGAGCAAACATATATTTTTAAAATACCCTCAAGCTATACCATTGATGAAATACGCCGAATTTATGAAATGAAAGCCCCTTCCACGCAGCCAACACCCCAACCCGAAACACAGGAGGAATATGGGCACTGGGTCGACCCGAAGACCGGTCTTGGATATTCCGGTCCCCGGCAAGACCCTTCCCATGTTCCCGCAGAGCAATACAGGCCGCCCGAACCCCCGCCGGACATTTACAAGACGTTTTATCCGCAGAAGGAAGAACAGCCGGTATCTGCGAAGCCGGCCGAGTTGCCTTATTACGAGGCACGATATGTCTCACCCCCCAGCGCCGAACCGTTTGAAATTCCCGAAGAGAAGGCAATACAAAGGACGGCGTATTACACTGGAGATGTACAAATTAAACCAACAGGTTATGTAACCACTTATGAGATGACACCGTATTTAGATATTAAGACTGGAAAATTTGTAAAAGGCGGAGAAAGAACATATATCACAGGGCTTGATATTTCATTTTCTCCAGTTACAGAGATGGAAACCAAAGAAAGAGAATTCAGAAAAGAAGCACAGAAAAAATTAGGACTTTCAAAAGAGGAGTGGGGTTCATTATCAAAAAGTGTTTTTGAGCCATACGAAAAAAAGACGGAAATTAAGTTCCCGCAACAATGGTCTGGGAATGTTGTTGCCCTTCCGTTTGAAGTGTTAGGAAAGACAGAAGAGTTTTTTGCGAAAGCTGGAATAGGGATAGGAAAAACATTTGAATTATTAACAAAACCATCATTTTTAAAGGGTACCAAGGGCTTGGTGGAACATCCAGAAATAATGATGGAAGCAATCCCATCTTATACATATTCCACCGTTACATACCCGTTTAGTTCAGCGAAGGCATTTGGGGAAACCGCTGCTGGTTTATTGATATTGAAAGGTATATCCAAAATAACACCGAAGATAGAATCAGCTGCTATTAAATTTCATAGGTATATGTTACCAAAAGAATTTAAGTCTGTTTTGAAAATTAAATCACCCAAAGTTCCCGAATTGAAACCTGTAGGTATGGGAAAAATTGATTACATAACTTTACATACAAAAAAAGGAATATACACAAGAGGTGAAATACCATTCGGAATAAAAGAATTACAATTACCAAAAAGAACAAAACCAATCGGATTGATAAATTTTGAAATGTTAAGTAAACCCACGAAGGAAGGTTTTTCAACTCGTTTATCGTTAGAATCAGTAACGAGAAAAAAGATAGATGCATTCAAAACGTTTTCTGGAAAGGGTAAGATGATAGGTAAATTTATCGAAAAAAAAGGTGAACCCAAGATAACGCTTTCTAAGGCCAAAATACTTGAGCAAGAAAAGGGATTTGTTCAAAAGACTTTTAGGAGAGGTTTAGGACAAGAACAACCGAGAAGATTTAGTAATATAAAATCAATGATGATAAAAGCCGATGAAACAACTTCTTTGGGATTACATAAAGTAGAAGAAAGACTGAGTCAACCACTCAGAAAAAATGAAATATGGAGAGCAACAAAATTAAAGAAACAGTGGGAAATAAGCGGGAGAGGATGGTCAAGAGGGGAGAAGTGGTTTGTAATAAAAGAAATAAAACCCAAATACAGAAAAATTGAGGGCATTGACATACAAAAAACATTTCACGAACCTCTCAATAAGGAATTTTATGAAGGATTTGAAAAAACTACGAAGGAATTAGGTAAATTACGTAAGCAAACATTGAAATACAAAGAAATTTCAGAAGCTGGCTTGCATGCTCTCTTGTTGAGAGAGTCTTTGAAATTTTTAGAACAACGAAAGCAAATAGTTTCTTTATTACCAAAGACCGAAATTAAGAGAACAACACCACCGTCATTACCACCTATACAACTTAATATCCCAAAAATTATTGTGTTTCCAAAGTTCAGACCACCAAAAAGAATAGAAAAAACCATGACTATGCTTTCATCATCATTATCTTCAAAAAAATCAAAAAGAATTATAATAAAAATTAAACAAAAACCAAAAAAGAAACAGAAAACGGACATTGGTTTGTTAATAGGATTTGAGAGAATGGGAAAACCAACAACAAAAAATATTTTAGATAAAATGACAAAACAAAAACAGATCACTTCAGTTGTTCAAATTCCCAAAACTGTTACAAGAGAGAGACTAACATTCAAACCATTCTTCC
>CAYPPH010000050.1:0-1108 GCA_964412565.1 uncultured Candidatus Saccharibacteria bacterium | reverse complement strand
AAAAAACGAAAATACACCTACCGCCTGATAATTCACCCGCTGCCGAAGCCGGAGGTGCTCATCAAATGAAAGGACTGGCGTTCGCATTCGTGATGTTCCTGGGGGCATTGTTATTCGTGTCCCTGATATTTTTGATGCTTTCAAATCCCTTCTTTCAGATAATGAATTTCGCCGAGGGGTTTTATCCCGTCAATGAAACAGGCGAGGCCCTCGGCGTGCTTTCAACGCTGAAGACGGTGTGGGCGTACGGGTGGGTGATGGTGCTGGTCGTGGCGCTTATAATTTACCTCGTGCTGTCAAGCCAGAGGCGTGAACCCCACTGGGGATACGGGGGATATGGATGAAAGGACTGGCGTTTGAATGGATGATGGGATTGATAGCATTAGGGGTTGGAGCGTTCCTCTACATTTTATTTTACGAGATATTCGCATCCCATTTATATCCTTACTTCACTTCGACCGTCACGGATTCCAACACCCTGATTACAGGAAATTATCTCTCGATGTTTTGGCAGTATGGTGTCCCGGTGCTTTTCGTTTTCATAGTGGGAATATACATCCTCACGAGAAGCCAGGAGGATTATAGATAAGGAGGTGAATAAATGAGAAAATACAGACTTACCAAAAAAAGAAAAAGGGCTCTCGCCAAGGCACGAAGAAAGTGGAAGCGCATGAGCCACAAGGCGAGAAAGAAAGCAATGCCGAACAGGAAAAGAAGAAAGAGGAGGTGATTTTTTTGCCCCGCAAAAAAAGAAGGAAGAAACGCAATAAACATTATTATGTCAGCAAGGATGTCGGCCGTCCCAAACATCACTACGTCGTCATGAAATACAAAGGAAAGAGAGGTCACGGCAAATATGTTGCGTCCAAGCTGAAAAAATACAAGAAACGGAGGTCGTTAGTATCGACAAGGAAAAGAAGAAAGAAGAAGAGGAGAAGATAAATAAAATCATACACAAAGAAATATGGAAGGATGTTGAATTGGAGGAGCTGTTAATAGATTGAGCGTGATGGGATATGCGAAGGAAAAAATGGATATTGGGAACATTGTTCGTTTCCGTGATAGTCTTATCCCTGTTTATGTTCCAGACGGCAACGAGCCAGACCGA
>CAYPPH010000049.1:0-4683 GCA_964412565.1 uncultured Candidatus Saccharibacteria bacterium | reverse complement strand
GGTCGGCCATCAGCAACAAACCAAATTTTCCAGCTATTCCTTATCTGCGATCTTCATTCCCCCCAAAAATTCACAACAATTTAAGCCAAGACATATTGTATTTTCAGCCTGATAAATCTTCAGGAGGAAATACAATGGCCAATACAAAGTCTCTTAAGCGTCCTTGTAGCATCTGCCGTAGGTGGTTTGTACCGGATGTACGCCAGAAAGGCCGGCAAACAACCTGCAGCCCCGAGTGCAGAAAAGAACGTCATCGGCGACAGTGTGAACGCTGGAATAGGAAAAACAAGTCTTATTTCAAGAGCATATATTTAAGCCAGAAAGTTGAACGATTCACTCAATCCTCCCCAGCGAAACCACCTCCTAAGGAGTCTCCTCCTTCAATCATTGAAAAAAAAGCGATTCCGCCACCGGCAAGCCGGCTCAATTTGCATCTGCCATACGATGTCATCGAAAATGAAATCGGAAAACGGCGCTTGATCACAGTGGAATACCTTATTGAGCAGGTCATCCAACACCCCCGTCCAAATGCAGCAGCCTTTACATGATGATTAACCAACCGCTAAAGCGGGAAAGATGCGTCATTTTTTATAATCCTCCCTTTGGGTTTTTAAGACGCATTATGAGCTTAATGCCTTGATTTAACTGAACATATTAGCAAAGTAATCCCAAAGAGACTCTAAGAGGCATCATGGATGTAACTACTTGAAAAACTTAAACATACCAGCCAACTAATCGAAAAATGATTTCAAGAGGCATTAGACATGTCAGTGGGTCCTGGGATAGAACCGGAGACAATGACTCCCTCTATGCAGAAAGTGGCTGACTATGGCGGAGCAAATTGAAATCTCGAGTCTGGACCTCAGATACGAGGGGTATCGATTAAAATCCCCTGGGGCTGAAAAAACACTGCTTGCCTCCATTCTGGAAAATGGTATCCGCGATCCCCTTCAAGGTGTTGACACGGGCGGATGCCGCATTCTGCTCGATGGTTTCAAACGCTACCGGTGCGCCATAAAGCTCCACATCAGCATTGTGCCCTATGGTAGCCTGGGGGATGATGAGGCATACGGGCTTATTGAACTTCTCCGGGCTTCAAACGCCAAGGGCCTGAGCATCCTGGAGCAGGCCCGGTTAATAGATGAGTTAAAAACCGTCCATCAGATGGGCACGGCCGAGATTGCAGGGCTTCTGGAGAAAAGCAAGGCCTGGGTCAGTGTCCGGGCCGGCATTATCAAAGAGATGAGCGAGGGTGTATCCAGGCAGATATTCAGGGGCCGATTTCCGGTCTATTCCTTTATCTACACCCTCCGGCCGTTTATGCGCATAAACGGAGTCAAAAAAGATGACATTGATGAGTTTGTCCGATCGGTTGCCGGGAAAAACTTAAGCACCCGGGATATTGACCTGCTGGCCCATGGCTATTTCAAGGGGCCGGAGGATCTTCGGGAGCAGATCAGAAACGGCCATATCGGGTGGGGGTTGGAACGTTTAAGAAAATCGGCCCAGGCTGAGGGAAAATGCACTGAACTGGAGCGAGAGACATTAACGGTGCTGGAGATCACATTAAAATACATGCAGAAGTTCATCACCAGATGCCGGGTGAGCCGGTTTAAAACAGGGGCTTTTTATGCCCAGGCCAATCTTTTATCCGGAGGCATCATCAGGCAGCTCGGCCCGTTTTCCAAAGCCATACGGGAGTTTTATGATCAAAGCAGACAAGCGTAATGCCGTGTACCTCCTTCACCAGGAGGGCATGGGGCTTCGGCAAATCGCCCGTCAGTTCCATATCAGCGTCAATACGGTGAAAACCATTGTGGAGCAGAAAGGCCGGATGCCGGAGACGATCAGAAAGGATAAGATCCAGATTGATCCGGAACTGCTGGCCAGGCTTCACCATGACTGCCAGGGCCGGGTCCAGCGGATGCATGAAAAACTGATCGAAGAGGAGGGGATCGCCATTGCCTATTCCACGTTGAGCCAGGTAGTCCGGCAACAGGGCTTGAGGGAAAAGGCAGAAGGGCGATGTGACAGGGTACCCGATGAACCCGGGCAGGAGATGCAGCATGACACCTCTCCATACCGGGTCCGGTTGGCTGATCAATATGTCCTGGTTCAGGGCAGTCTCTTGTATTTCCGTTATTCCAAAGTCCGATACCTGAAGTTTTACCGTTCTTTTAACCGCTTTGTGATGAAGTGTTTTTTTCATGAAGCCCTTACGTTCTGGGGCTATACGGCCCCGGTGTGTATCATTGACAACACGAACCTGGCCCGGCTTTACGGAACCGGCAAGAATGCCGTTATCGTACCGGAGATGGAACAATTTGCCAGGCAATACGGATTTTGTTTTCTCTGCCATGAAAAGGGCCATGTCAACCGGAAAGCCGGCAACGAACGGGGATTTTATACCGTAGAGACCAATTTTTTCCCTGGCCGCCAGTTTGACAGCCTTGAGGATATGAACCATCAAGCGGTTGACTGGGCCACCGTGCGCATAGCAAACCGGCCCACAGGCAAAACCCGCTTGATCCCGGCTCACACCTTTGAGCAGGAAAAGCCGTATCTGATCCCCATGCCCCCCTATATCGAGCCCCCTTATCAGGAGCATAAAAGGGGCACTGACCAATATGGATATGCCTCGTTTGATGGCAATTTTTACTGGGTGCCCGGCACAACGCGCCATGATGTCAAGCTCCTTCAATACAGTGATCATGTAAAGATCTATCATCGGCGGCAGCTTTTGGGGCAATACAAGCTGCCGGCCGATGGGCTGAAAAATGAACTGATTTATCCCCAAGGCGGCCCCCGGCCCTCACAAAAGCCCAGGCACCGCAAAAAGCCCACGGCCAAAGAGGAACAAACAATGCGGCAGGCCGCCGAAGAGATCAATGCCTATTTGAATTTTGCCCTCCCTTCGGGCGCCCGGCAGAAACATCGATTTATCCGGGGCCTCTATGGATTATACCGCAAGATTGCCCTGCCGGTGTTTATCAAAACCGTCCAGCGGGCATTAACGTACCGGGTTGCCGACATCCGGAGCGTTGAACGGATTGCCGTGCTGCAATTAACAAGCGGGGATAGGGAATCGCTGATGCCGGCAATTGACCAGGAATATCAAAACAGGGCCGCTTATCTGGATGGCTCCATCGCAGATGAAGTCGACCTGAGCGTATATGACCGATTGAGTGATGATGACAACAATGGATGAAGAACTCATCAAAAAGCTCAAATACATCCGCCTTGGGTGGTTGCTGGCCAACTGGGATCACTGCTTGACGATGGCCCGGAAGGGCAATTTCTCTCATGCCCGGCTTTTGGAATATGTCATTGAGCAGGAGTATCAAATCAAAAGGGAAAACTCCCGCAAGGCCAGGCTTTCCCGGGCAAAGATCCCTGAGCCATGGGTGATGGAGACCTTTCCCTTTGAGCGTCAGCCAAAACTGAACCGCAAAAAGATCGTAAATCTCTATGATGCCTTTGACTATATGAGCAAGTCCCGGAATATCATTTTCATAGGCCCCACGGGCACAGGGAAAACCGGTCTGGCTACAGCTTTTCTGACCCACGCAATCGACAAGGGATACAATGGAAGGTTTATCACATTCCCGGAGCTGGTGGAAAAGCTTTACAACTCAGTGGCAGATCATACGGAAACAAAGGTCTTGAAGAAATTTGCCGCCTATGATGCCCTTCTCATTGACGAGCTTGGATATGTGGAGGTGGAGCCGATTCAGGTGGGATTGTTTTTTACCCTGATGCACAAGCGGCATAAAAAAAAGAGCAGTTTGATTACCTCCAATCTCGGTTTCAGCCAATGGGCGTCGTTTTTAAACAACCAGCACCTGACCGCAGCCCTGGTGGATCGTCTGACGGAAAACAGCCATGTGATCAATATGAGAAACTGCGTCAGTTTAAGAACCAGGCTTGAGGAGGTTCCGGGATGAACACACAGCGTTTTTCTCATGAGGAGCTTTACGCCTTGCGCAATCAAATCCCGGTTGCCATCCTGATTGAAAAGGTCCTGGGGATTCCTACCCGGACGAGCGAAGGTGTTTTCCGATTCCTTTGTCCCTTATGCAATGGATATAACACGGCCGTTAATCCTAAAACCAATCTGGCCAGGTGCTTTGGCTGCCAAAAAAACTTCAATACCATTGACCTGGTGATGGTGGTCAAAAAAACGAACTTTGTGAATACCATCCGCTTTCTGGAAAATTACCGGACAAGCATGCCAACCCATTCAGAGCCTGAACTCGTCAAAGAGGGCAGTCACCATCCCCAGCATCTTGGAGACATCCTCAACTCGATTGTCCCATCACAACCTGACATCAGGGCTTTCGACATAAACCAGAACCTCCACCAGCGTATCCTGACAATAGAACAAAAGCTTGAATATCTCACACACCAAATTGAGGAAATAAACAAAGCCATCGAATAAGCTGGGAAGCCGTGTTTCCCTCCTAACCATCTCTGTGTCCCTAATCGCAATCTCGTATTAATGCTGCGGGGTATAGCCGCCTGCGGGGTCCCATTTATCTCTTGGGGGCGGGGTAAGCTGCTGCCGGGTTCTGTAAACAAACGTATCAGTTTATCGAAGCATATCCGTATCAATTTATCATAGAGCTATAGCACTACTTTGCAAATCAGTCTTATCTGCTCCGCTTGTTGGTCGGTAAGCTTGCC
>CAYPPH010000048.1:0-4728 GCA_964412565.1 uncultured Candidatus Saccharibacteria bacterium | reverse complement strand
GACAGGTTTAGGGGAAGAATAATGTTTCCCGTTTCCGACTTGAGCTCCCAGGTAGTGGGTTTTGGGGCAAGATTCTTTGAGAATCCCCTGAGAGTTGACCAAAAAGACAACGACGAGATAGCCAAGTACGTCAACACTCCCCAGACCCTGCTTTACGACAAAAGCAGAATTCTTTACGGTTTGGACAAGGCCAAAATGGAGATTCGCAAAAAGGACAGCTGCATTTTGGTGGAGGGATATGTGGATGCTATTATGCTCTCGCAAGCCGGATTTGAAAACGTAGCGGCGGTCAGCGGCACTTCCTTGACTCCCGGTCAGCTGCAGATTCTTAAGCGCTATTCGGAAAACTTGCTGACAGCCTTTGATATGGACGTGGCCGGCGACTCGGCCACTAAGCGCGGCATCGATCTGGCTCAGAGCCAGGGATTCAACATCAAGATAATCGTCATGCCCCAAGGCAAGGATCCGGCCGACATCGTTTCCGATAATCCCAAAGAATGGGAGAAAGTGGCGGGAAACGCCAAGTCCATTCTCCAATTCTATTTTGACACCACTCTTTCCCGCTTTGATGCCAAAGATCCCGAAGGCAAAAGGCAAATCTCCTGCATTCTGCTACCCGTTATCAAAAGAATTCCCAATAAAATTGAAAGATTTTATTGGATCCAACAGCTGGCAAAAGAGCTTAAAGTCAAAGAAGAAGTGGTGGAAGAGGAAATGAAGAATACCAAAACAGAAAAAGCCGGTTATGGGTCCGGTGAGCCAGTGGTCGATTCCCAGTTGCCCAAGAAAACGCGCAGAGAGATACTGGGAGAGAGGATCGTTTCTCTAATCCTTAAAGATCCTCGTCATCTGGAGCTTTTGCAAGAAAACCACTATGCTTGTCTGACCCCGAAATTACAAGCGGTAGTGGCTGACTTGAAAAACGGGGGAAACGGCGGAGACCCCGAGCTCATCAGTTATCTTTCCCTGAAGGCCGAGGTGGAAGAGGGGGAGACTGACTGCCAGACCGAAATTCAGACTTGCATTCGGGAACTGGAGAATCTGGAAATAAAGGATAAGCTCGGCCAACTCTTCCAGGAGCTGAAGGAAGCCGAAGCTAGCAGGGATTTGGAAAAAATCAACAATTTAACTCGGGAGTTTCATCAGTTAGCCAATAAGCTGTCAAAATAATGGCAAAAAAAAAGAAGAACCCGCCTCATCGGCGGATACGCCGGAGAGGCGCAAAAAAAAGAGCCGCCCGCAAGTCCGTCTGGCGCAGAAAAACTTTAGTTACTCCGGAAAAGATCGAAGTCCTGCTGAAAAAAGGCAGCGGCAGGAGATTCGTCACCTACTCTGAAATCCTTTATCTTTTTCCGGAAATCGAGAAAGACATTCCCGGTCTGGAAAAGCTTTACGATGAATTAGATAGAAAGGGAATTGAGGTCAAAGAAAGCACGGGCTTTCTGGAAACGGGCAAGGGCAAAGAAGCCAAAATAAAGGAAGAGGGGGGATTGGATCCGGTCCAAATGTACTTGAGAGAGATAGGTGAAGTCGCTTTCTTGACGGCCGACGAAGAAAAAGAATTGGCCAAGCGCATCGAAAAGGGAGATCTGGAAGCCAAAAAGAAATTGGCTCGGGCTAACCTCAGGCTGGTGGTTTCCATTGCCAAAAAGTACATAGGCCGCTCTCCCAATCTGACATTATTGGATTTGATTCAGGAGGGTAATCTGGGATTGTTCAGGGCGGTGGAAAAGTTCGACTGGAGAAAGGGTTATAAGTTTTCAACCTACGCCACTTGGTGGATCAGGCAGGCCATCACCAGGGCTCTGGCCGACCAAGCCAGAACCATCAGGATTCCCGTTCATATGGTGGAAACCATTTCCAAATACACCCAAATCAGGAGACGGCTTTTACAGGACTTGGGCAGAGAGCCTTTACCGGAGGAGATTGCAGCTGAAATGGGCATTGACGTGGATAAGGTTCATCACATTCAGAAAATTTCCCAGGAAACCATATCCTTGGAAACGCCCGTCGGGGAAGACGAGGAAGACAGCATTCTGGCTGAGTTCATTGAAGATGAAAAAGTAATAGCCCCCTCTCTAGAGGCTGCCAGGACTTTGTTGAAAGGAAGCTTTAAAGAAATCCTGGGAGACCTGACCCCGAGAGAAAGGAGGATTTTGGATATGAGGTTCGGACTGAGTGACGGAATAACCCATACTTTGGAAGAAGTGGGCAAAGAGTTCGGCGTAACCCGTGAGCGAATCCGTCAAATTGAAGCTAAAGCCTTGGACAGAATCAGGGAGCACAAAGGCCTCAAAAAACTTAAGGGATATTGATTCCCCCGTGTTGGAAAAACAGCGAGCAAAGCGAGCGTTAGAAACCGAAGGTGTCTAAAATGGGGGTCGGGGGAATCCATTGAAAGGTTATTAAAAATAGGATATAATATATTTCGTATTCCGCAGTAGCTCAATGGTAGAGCATCTCGCTGTTAACGAGAGGGTTGTAGGTTCGAGTCCTACCTGCGGAGCAAATAAAAACCCTCCAAACAAAATGAGTGAGGTTCGACCTCACTCATTTTAGTCAGGGGTTAATATGATGGAGGTCGAACCTCCATCAATTAACATTCGCCTTTTAAGAAGGGCGGTTTTTTGATAGAATGATACAAAGGTTAACTTTTATAATATAATTTTTTAAAAAAACAGTTATATGGATTTTTTAAGTTATTTAATCATTGCTATAGGAATTGGCATAGCCGCTTGGATAACCATAAAACAAAAACCTTGGTGGGAACTAACCCCCGAAGAAAAAAAGAAGAGAATTCCATTTATGATTGCCGGAGCGTTATTAGTTGTTTTGGGAATTATCGTCTTTTTAATTGTGTCTTGATCAATGAATGAAAAAACCAGTAAAATTTTCTCAATTTTTTGGCTTGTTGCTGGATTAGCTTGGATAATAGCAACTATTAGACATATAATAGTTAAAGATGATATGGTCGGAACTATAATCTATATAATTGCCGCCATTATCTCTTTTATATTAGCTTTTGTATATTACAGAAACTTCGTAAAATAAACAGGTTCTAATATCGTCCGTCCCCTGGAGCACAGATGAAAGAGGTTCAACCTCTTTCATTTTAATTTAAGTCGTTAGGGCTTGATTTTTTATTCATATCTCTATACACTTAATTCAGAACACCAAGGATGCGGTTGATTGTTTGGATGATTAAGACTCGCCTCGATTCTCAAAAGGTGGGCTTTTTGTTAGAATAGAGTAATGGCCAAAAAGAAGATAAAAACAAAAGCGGTCTACCGCAGCTCAATAAGCGGCAAATTTGTTTCCAAGGCTCACACCAAGAGAAAACCGCGCTTGACCGTTAAGCAAAAAGTTAGGATATGAATTTCATTTTTTGTCGGAATATTACGACCTGTTTTTTAGTTTTGGTTCTGCTGTTGGGCAGCTTTAATTTTGCTTTGGCCCAAGACGAAAATGTCGAGATTCATTTTTTCTATAGCCCGACTTGCCCTCATTGCGCCCAAGAAAAGGCTTTTTTAGATGAATTAAGCGAAGAATATCCCGAATTAAATATTAAGCGGTATGATGTTATCAACAGCAGGGAAGCCCAAGAACTTTTAAAAAGGTTTTATAAAGAGTACGAAATATCCCCGTCCCTGCGGGGCCTAGTGCCAGCCACCTTTACGCCGGAGAAATATTTTGTCGGCTTTGACCAAAGAATTGCCGGAGAAATTAAAAACTGCCTGAAAGAATGTCTGAGGCCGGAAAAAGAAGAGCTTTCTCTCACTCACACCTCAATAATAGAAAAAAGCATTAAGCTTCCTCTTTTTGGTGAAATAAACCTAAGCAGCTTGTCTTTCTCCGCTATGGCCGTTATTTTGGGGGCTTTGGACGGCTTTAATGTCTGCTCCTTGGGTGCCCTTGTTTTGATTTTAAGCTTGGTTTTGGTTTTGAACTCTCGCAGGAGAATAATAGCTTTTGGCGGAATTTTTATCTTGACGACAGCCTTGGTTTACGGATTTTTGATTTTTTTCTGGTACAAGATTTTTGAAATGGCCGCCCCTTATTTGAAGATAATGAATATCTTGATAGGGGGGTTGGGAATTGCCGGAGCAGTTTATTTTTTGAGGCAGTTTTGGAAGGCAAGAAAGAACGCCTTGACCTGCGAATCTGAAGCCGGAGGAAAGATATCTTCCAGATTTTTGCCAAAACTTCAAGAGTTGTTTAAAAGCCCTTCTTCGCTCTTTTTGGCCATGGGAGCCGTCTTTGCCTTTGCTTTCGTTGTTACGGTGGTGGAATTTCCCTGCTCTGCAATGGTCCCCGTTGCTTTTGCTGCCGCCTTGTCGCAGGCCAGCTTGCCTTTAGTTGCCTACCTTCTTTATATTGCCATTTTTGTCCTGTTTTACATGCTGGATGAAATTATCGTCTTTCTCTTTGCCGTTTTTACCAGCAGAATTTGGCTGAATTCCCCCAGATTTTTGAAGTGGATATATCTTATCGAAGCCGTTATCCTTTTCTTTTTTGGCATCTATTACTTAGTGGGTTTTTAGGTGATAGAATAAACCAATGACCCTCAACAAGGAAAAAGTTTCCATTCTCAGTATTTTCGTTAATCTCCTTCTGGGAGGGGGGAAGTTTTTTGTCGGCTTCATTTTAAACAGCGCAGCTTTAATGGCCGACGGTATTCATTCGGGCTTGGATGTTTTTTCCTCTTTCTTCAGCTTCCTGGGAATAAAG
>CAYPPH010000047.1:0-4755 GCA_964412565.1 uncultured Candidatus Saccharibacteria bacterium | reverse complement strand
CAGCGGGGGATGAGGAGTTCATGCGTTTGGCCTGGCCTGCGGCCAAGAAAGCAGCAAAGTGGGCAATAAAGCAATGTGGCGACCTGGGCTTGCCTGTGAGGCTTTGCTCCTCGTACGAACTGAATTACCCTCATAAGGACAACGCGGCGTATAACTCGTTTCTTTACGTTGCCGGACTGCTCGCCGCAAAGGAAATGGCACAACAGCGGGGAGATGCCGCTTTTGTTTCACAGCTCGAGGAGATTATCGAACAGGCGAGGAAGCTGATCCGGCAGCGGTTCTGGACAGGTGAGTATTTCCGCGCATGGTGGAACCGTAACGGAAAGTACCCGGACGCCATCCAATCCGACACACTCTACGGTCAACTGTGGGCAAGCGTCCTCGGGCTGGAATCGGTTATCGAGCCTGAAAAAATCCGTTCGCATCTGCTCTGGGAAAAGAAGCTCAACGAGACCCGCTTTGGTCTCCAGCAAATGAGCCGCCGGACAAACAACCCGCATTACTTCTGGGATGAAACCATCTTCCCGTCGACATCGATGAGCTGGGCCGCGCAGATGATCTACTTCGGGGGCCGGGTTGAGGAAGGCTTCTCCCTGGCAAGGAAACCCTACGAGATGATCTATACCCTCCGCGAGGATCCGTGGAACGTCTTTGACGCCTACGCCAAGAAAGAAGGAGTTGAAGAGAATCTTACCGGCTTGGGTATGAGGGGACCGTTCAAGACGGATTGGCGAGCAGGTTATCCCTGGTGCAATTCGCATTACGCTCGCTATACCATTATGTGGTCAATCCCGCTGGCACTTTCTGGCCAGCAATATTCCGCGCCGGAGAAAACGCTTTCCTTCAATCCAAAGAAGGGAACGCCCAATAAGCTCCCCAATCCACTGCAGGCAGGATTAACGCCATCAGAATAAAACTGCCTGAATCTTTACGAAAGGAACACATTCTAAGGTCATTGATTCTCAAAGCATACTGGGATGGAGAAGACAGAGCTTGCATAGATGCGCCTGTCGGTCCATTTTTTTGCGATGCTTTCGGCACTCCAAGCGAAGAAAAATCAATTTCCCTTTCTGAGGATATGAATGCAAATATTCCTGACGAAGAGGAAAGAAAAAGATATGCCTTTGGATTGCCGTCTGAATATAAGAATTTCCTTTTGGGTTACACTAAAGATAGAGGATATTATACTTATTTCCCCATGCCGTTCTTTAGTGGGGCAAAAATTGTTTTGGTTAACAAAACAGGAAATTTACTGGAAGATATAAGCTATGAGATAGAATATGAAACTCAAGGAGAACCCGAACCGAATGTAGGAAGGTTCCATGCTTTATATCACAGAGAAAATCCAACATGGGGAATTCAAGACCCAAAAGCGCTTAAGGTAGACTTTACAGGTAAGGATAATTACGTTATCCTTAAGACTCATGGTCGAGGACATTTCGTAGGCACAAGCTTTTTCATGGTCCAGAAACGCTGTATACCAAAGGACGTTGAGTCGAAAGGCGTAGGTGGCATCTGTGAAGGAAACGAGATGATTTTCGTTGACGATGAACCTGAGCTAACACAGATTGGTACCGGAACAGAAGACTATTTGAATCAAAACTACTGGGTTCATGACCATATCTATCCTTTTGATGGAAATAGACAAGGTTATAGAGCGTGCTATCGCTTGCATGTTTCTGACTGCATACCGTTTTCAAAAAAGATTGCTGTTACAATTGAACACGGTGCCGGTAACGCTCATTTTATTGACTATTCAAGCGTTGCGTACTGGTACCAAGAAGTAAAACAATGGGTAGATTCTGGTGGCTTTGGAATATAGAAAGGAGAAGTGTTAGCAATGGAAGGAGAAAAACCTATGGTTAGTGCAGATTATGTTGTCTGCAAAAACAATGCTGGAGAGATCTTTGCCAAATCAGTGATAAATGACGAACTTATTGCCAAAGACAAAGATGCTTTCACAGTAATTCAGCAGGTTATAGATAAGTTACCGAGCACCGGTGGGAAAATCTATATTGGTGCGGGGAGATATGAACTGAGCTCTACAATTATCATTCAAGACAAGCACAGTGTCCACCTGGCGGGAGCATCAAGAGGAATTGTGTTCAGCGGTGGCATAGAGGGTACTGTTCTCAGTTCTAAGAGCGATATTGAACTGCTGGAGATTTTTGGGAACAAGTTTAAAGTTGCTGGTATCACCATCAGTAATTTGCACTTGATAGGCTCAGACAAGAAAAATGGAAAAGCAGGTATCCTGGTGCGTGGGACAAGTGACCTCTTAACCCTATATAACATTGGTATTAATAACTGCGGAATCGGCCTCTATCTCCAAGGTGGTGATGGCATGAGAGGTGGTGTGGTCGATGCTCCTCAGATTTACTTCTGTGACCCTCAGGTTAATGGTATAGGACTGCGAATAGAACGTTGCCATTATGCTAAGATTATTGGTGGGGAGTTTTCTGACTGCGATGAGTATGGCATTATCCTCTCTTCAACGGAAAACGGCTACGCAAGAATTCAAGGAATCAAAATCAGCAATGTTACTGGTGTCCGTAACGGTAAAGCAGGAGTTTTTATTGGTAGGAATACGGAAGACATTACAGTGACCGGAGGGAGTGACTTTGGTGGTACAGCGGATGGCAATGGGGTTACGGTCTCGGACGAAGGTACGGGACATAACCCGAGGAATATCATCATTAGTAATGTTCATTCGTACAACAACAGCAACGCGGGAATTCTTGTTGAGAATGCTCAACATGTAGTAATCCAGGGGTGCATATGCTCTGTTCACGCCCATGTTTCTGTAGACAATCAGGGACAGCAGAGCGGAATACACATCAAGGCTGGTTCGGAGAACGTACTTGTTAACGGAAACATAAGTTATGGAAACAATAAGGAGGGGATTCTAGATGACACCGAAAGAGCTACTATTGTGAACAACATTAGCCAACGATAGATTAATATAGCAACCTATCTTGCTTTTCTTGAGTATGACGAGATTCACCATTTTGTTTGGGAATCTTGACCATAAATGTTTTCTGGTTGGTTAATTTATTGCACTTGCCTTTATTACTTCAAATATAGTAGTACAATGGTATCGTTATCATCTAATGATAACGATACCATATTGCAATCTAAAAATGAAAAAATGTAAACTGGTGTATAAAAAGAGATTTTTCGGGAAGTCTCAGATTAGAAAATCTAACTTTCCGAAATCTCAAAAACTCTAAGGAGGCTAAAATGTTAAGGCAATCCAAATTCAAAAGCCTTTGGTTTTGTGGACTTTTGTCCGTTTCAATTTTAGTATGCGTTGGAATAACTTATGCAGACACGGATGACTTTGATTCTCCAACACTTGGAGAAAACTGGACATGGGATGACCCAGATGGCGACGACTCATACAGCTTAACTGAAGAGCCAGGCTGGTTCCGAACATACGGCTGTTTAGTTATTTGGCAAGATGGAAATAACTGGCTACACCTTGAGCTAATCAGAAACGATGGAGATGGTAGAGATGGAGTTCATGCTGAACATTGGCCTGGTGGAGTTCGACATGCCATAGTGAATATAGAGCCTGATGAAGTGTATTTAAGAATAGAGAGGAAAGGGGATGATTGGCATCTATTCTATAAATTGAAGGAAGAAGATGACTGGGAAGCTCTTGATGTAGTAACTTTGAAAATTCAAGACCCTCATCAGGTAGGCATAGGGGCAAAGACATGGGGAGGTCCTGATGGCCCCTTAGTTGCAGATTTTGACTACTTTCGTTGTCCTGAGTTAGGAGAAGTGAAAGCAGTGGAACCCGATTATTCTCTTTCAGTTACCTGGGCTAAGATTAAAGTCACTTACTAATACTAACCACTGAACTGGGATGTACAAAAGAAAGTTGTTTCAGCCCTGAGGTAAAGTAGATAAAATCTTGCCTATTTTTGCGACTTTGCTACAGTATCCGTTTAATGTTAGGAGGCGTCAAATGTCACGTTTTGTATATCAAGGCAAAAAAATAAATGAAATTAGTTTCCCTTTGGGAGGCATAGGCACAGGTTGTATTGGACTGACTGGCAACGGTCGCCTGGTCGATTGGGAGATTTTTAACCGACCAAACAAAAACAGTGTCAATGGATTCTCCCATTTTGCCATTAAGGCTGAAAGCAACGGTAAAGTGTTGGATGCCCGAGCGCTTAACAGTGACCTGCATCCTCCCTATATAGGCTCACACCACAGTCTGGATAACTTCGGTTTCGGTCCCAGACGGGAATGTATGGCTGGTATGCCTCACTTCAAGGACATAGTTTTTCGAGGTGAATTTCCATTCGCTAATCTCTCATTTGAAGGAATTGATTTTCCCGGAGAAGTTGAAATGAATGCGTTTAATCCGTTCATTCCTCTTAACGACATAGATTCTGGAATTCCGGCGGCTTTTTTTGAGATAGTAGTTACAAATACAACCAATGAGATAATTGATTATACTATCGCAGGCACTATCGGAAATCCACTTCCCGCTAACAATCTTAACACAATAGAAAAATTAGACGAAATAACTCTACTGTATCTGAGTTCTGATGCCTATGAACCTGATGAAGTAGGCTATGGCAACTTGAGTATTGCCACTGACGCGGAAGATGTAAGCTGGCAACAGTATTGGTTTCGTGGCAGTTGGTTCGATAACCTCGAAGTTTACTGGCGGTTCTTTTTACCTCTGTGGCAATCTACACGACTGGTGGATACGGCGAACCATCCAACCCCTGTGTCCAG
>CAYPPH010000046.1:0-4779 GCA_964412565.1 uncultured Candidatus Saccharibacteria bacterium | reverse complement strand
CGCCCCTCAAATAGAGCCTTTAGGAATAAGTTGGAGTCAAAATCAGGCTAAAATAGCTATAGGTTCGGGAGGGATATTGGGCCAAGGATTTGGGCGAGGCCCTCAAACTCAGTACGGCTTTTTACCCGAGCCCCAGACCGACTTCATTTTCGCTTCTATTGCCGAAGAATTCGGTTTGGTGGGCATAATGGTTCTATTGGCCTTATTCTTTGTTTTGATTTCGAGAATTATTAAGATTGCCCTTGATTCTGAGTCCAATTTTCCCCGTTTGTTCGCCTCCGGCTTTGCTGTTATTTTAATCAGTCAGATTTTCGTTAATATTGGCATGAATTTGAGTCTTTTACCGGTTATTGGCATCCCTCTGCCCTTGGTTAGCTATGGAGGCAGCAGTTTGATTATGATTTTTGTGGCTTTGGGTATTCTGCAAAACATCAAAAAGAACCAATAATTAAGTATTTAATTTTTATATTGGCTTAGCTATTTACAGCTAAGTTTTTTATATGCTCGTTTTACCCTGTTAAATAGCCCTGTTGGGCTCCCGCTAAGAGCGGGATTTAACAGGGTGAAGTTATCCACAGTTTTATCCTTGACCCCTCTCTTTAATTACGAGAAAATATATTAATCTTTGATGTATCGGTTATCACATATCCGATATACCAAATAAAAAACCCCGCGGTACAACAGAATTGACCACGGGGCGGGGAAGACTCCTTACAAAGAAATCCAATCAAGGTCGATAAATGAAAGGGTTTTTTGTATTTCCGCCTAAGGCGGGTTGGAGTCTTCTGTTTATATTTTACTGATTCAAAACGTTTTGTCAATAATGGAGGACAACCAAAGAAATAACAATTACATATCGCTTCAAGAAGCTAGTAAGCTCTGCAGTTATTCTCAAGAGTATCTTAGTTTGCGCGCAAGGCAAGGAAAGTTAAGAGCGACTAAATTTGGCAGAAACTGGGTTACCACTAAAGAGTGGTTGTCAGAATATATCAGTAGGGCGGAGATTTATAAAGGTAAAATTAACAGCAAATGGGCGGTGAAGAAGTCTCCCGTTGTCCAAATGAAAAGGGAACTCCCTTTGCCGCCGGAAAACTTGCCCATTGAAAAGCCTCAGCATCTAAGATTGGACATTGAAAGTGTTAGGCCGGTTTTAGTCACCTTTTTAGTTACCGCGCTGCTGATGGCAGGCAGTATTTTTGGCAAGGAAAGCTTGATGAGCATGTATGATGATGTGGCCCCCATAGCTAAAGGCCTTTACAGTGATCTTAAAGAAGGAATGGCTGTGGTTGATAAGAAAATAGACGACAAACTAGCAGCTTTAGACAACCAACTTTCTTTTTATATCGAGATAGCTAACGAGGTGGGCGTGGCTGCGATGGAAAGGATTACCAGTTACTACCAGAACCTCAAATAATAGATATCCGATATCGGATATGAGAATAAAAAGAAATTGAACCGCAAAAAGACAATTAGAGCGCTCTCTTAAATCAATATTAACCCCAGATTATCTTACCCTAGTAAGAACCAGAACCCTTGGAATTCAGTTTGAGTCGGTTTATTCTCTATTAATTTTAGCTCACAACCCTTTTGGGTTATTTATTTTTTAGCAAAGATAAGATTTAATTTTTTATCTTGGGGTTTTTTTGAGTGAATATTTAGTAGTGCATTAAGATTTTAAGAATCCAAAAACAGCCCTCTAAAGAATTCCCCGTCCCAAAAAGACGGGTATTAGTTTTCCACAACTATTGTCTTGACACTATACTTCATAGAACCGATAATAAAATAATCTATCCGATGTGATATCGGATGAGGGGAAAACTCCGTTTATTTCCCCTTAAAATAAAAAAAGAAGATCCCCTTTCAAAATCCAACCATTAAACTGCGAAATTCAAAGGCGATTTTTATTTAGGGATCTTCGCTTATATTCTACCTAAATAAGCCGGTTTGTCAATGTTGCCATGAGAAAGAAAAAAGAGACAGAAAAAACAAATAAAGTGGAGCCGGGATATATCACTTTGGCTGAAGCCGCAAAATCATCTCCTTATTCCCAGGAGTATCTTAGCTTGCTGGCAAGACAGAATAAAATTCATGCTAAAAAATTCGGCAGAAATTGGCATACCACTCAAGAAGCGCTCAATGATTATCTAAACAAACAGGGCTTTAAGGTCATAATCCCGAAGAATCTTTTTGATTCATCCTACAAGGGAAAACTTAAGAAACCTTTTAATTTCATGCTGGCAGGCCCGCAAGATATGGAGGCATTGTTAGCTCAACATTCTTCAGAAAATGGGCCAAAAGAAGAATCCGATATTCAGCAGAACATCGAAAAGGAAAAAACCGAAGCGCCGGCTGAAACTACAAAAAATGCTTCCGAACAAAAAGAAGAATCTTTGCCTCCCCGAAGAAAGATTGTGCCTCCCGATATTAAAACCATGCTTAAAGATTTGCAGCTGGCCGAAAAAAAAGAGGGAATGGTTCCTAGTGAATCTTTGTCCAAGAAAGGCCCTTTAGAGAAAGCTGTTTCGTCTCTTAAAAAAGTATTCTCTAAAAAAGAAAAACCAAAGAAAAAGCCCAAGCCAAAGGAAGAACTCAAACCGAAAGAAGAACCTGTCTTTTCTCCGGTTGCTCCTCAACGGGAGCCCGTCCACTTAATGGAACAAAAAAAAGAAGAACTCTCTAAAAAAGAAAAACCATTGGAAGAGGAGAAGCCGTCAGTAGAAAGAGTGCCGACAGAGGAGTTGGCCAAACCTGCGGAAGAATTAGCTGAGCCAAAGAAGGAAGCAGAAGAGAAGAAGATTGAAGAAGAGAAGCCGGTTGAGGAAAAAATTATGGAAAGATTGCTACAGGCCGCAGAGGTCTACATACCTCCTCGCGGACTTACCGCTCGTATGGCCGATTTCAATAGAAGGGCCAACGCCCAATTTCACTCTATGCCCAAAGCTATGCTGGTTTGCATAACTGCTATAGCCCTCACTCTTCTTTTGGTGGGGGGGATAAGCTTTGGCAACTTGGATAAGGCCAAAATGGCCGTCCATGAATTTTTTAAGGACGCCACCACCCTTCAGGGATATAGGCCCGGCACTCACGCCAACGAGGTTTTACTGCTGGACAAGCAAGGGAATATTAATATCTACGGCCACGTGGAAACAAAAGGCCAATTGAGGTCCTGGGTTGAGCGGGGAGTGGCTCCCATAGTGGTTCAGTCCACCACCACCGTTGAAAATTTAAGCGCTGATTATCTTGACAATATTTCCAGCGAGCAATTCACTCTGGCTTTCGTCACCAAAAACGGAAACATCACTTACGAAGATGTTTACCTGGAAGGAGAGGTGGAAGTGGGAAAAACCCTTTTGGTAAGGGGGGCGGCCAAGCTTTTGGATAATCTTTTTGTTCATGGCAACTTGGGAGTTTTTGGCGATGCGGAAATTAAAGGATTGACCAAGGCGTTGGGAGGAATCAAGACGGAGGGAGCTGACTTGAACTTGGGTTCTGGCACCATAATTACCACCAACCGAAGCAGGATTCCCAACCTGAACGCCGATATGGTTGATTCTATGGACGCTTCCGACTTCACTCTCCATTACGTCACTTCCCAAGGCAGCAACACTTACAATAATATTTCTGTCGGCGGCCTGAGTGTTAGTGGTTTTTTGGGGCACATTGGATCTTTCAGTTTGGGGAGTAGTGAAAGGGAAGTCGGCCAGATAGAAACCAAAAATTGGAGTATTACACCGGCTGGACATTTCAACACCGAAGGAAGTGTTAATATAGGAGCCGACTTGGGAGTTGAGGGAAACGCTGATTTTGAGGGTTCGGTAAACGTAGAAGGTGACACAACATTAAACGCTGCTCTTTCTGTCGCTGGCGCTCTTTCCGTATCCGGAAGCAGTAATTTTTCCGGTTCCGTTACTTACGGAGGAAATCTCGTTTTAGCTTCTCCTGCCAACCTTACCCTTAATGCTGGAAATCTCGTTGTTAATAAGCTTTCTGCTCCCTCTGGAGTGTCGGCTCAGGCTACTTCTACCAGCGGGGGATCTTTGACAGCAGGCACTTATTATTATGTCGTAACCGCTTTAAACAACAACGGGGAAACTTCCAGCTCCACCGAGGTATCAGCCACGGTGGACGGAGCTACCACTACCGCTGTGACTGTTTCCTGGGATGAAGTTACCGGAGCTTCCGGCTACAGGGTTTACGGCAGGAGTGAGAGTGCCCAGGACCGGTATTGGCAAGTGACTGACACAGAGTACACAGATACGGGGAGCAGCGGAACCATCTCTACGGTTCCCGCTTCAAATACTACGGGAGGAAGCGGAACTTTTTACAGCGGATTGACCGTGCAGGGCACCACCATTTCCAGAAGCATTCTGCCAGAAACCGCTTCATACTACAGTTTGGGTTCTACGGCCTATACATGGGATGAACTTCACGTAGGAACCGTTTATGCCACTACCACCAATATGGTGGGTAATATCATTATGTCAGATGATAAATGGATTGGCCTGGGAGCTGATGGAGGAAGACTGGTTTTCGATGATCAGAGTACCGATTATTTATCTTTTCAGGATGCCAAATTGGGTGTGGCCACCAGCACCCCAAGGTATTTATTTGATGTCTGGGGAAGAGCCAGCTTGGGAACTACCACTGATACCAATACTCCTTTGTTTTTTGTAGATTCTTACACCGGAAGAGTGGGCATTGCCACCTCCTCTCCTTCTGCCGTTCTGGCCGTCAAGGGCAATGTAATGATAGACGGCGACCTGCAGTTTGTTGGCGACC
>CAYPPH010000045.1:0-4810 GCA_964412565.1 uncultured Candidatus Saccharibacteria bacterium | reverse complement strand
GAAACCACTACTGTTGAGCAGAAAACCTCCGCTGATAAACCCAGATGACAAAATCCAAATGACAAATAAATGCCAAATTACTAAATGTCAAAAAGTTTTAGATTTTGAACCCTGGATTTTATTTGAGCTTTGGTATTTGAGCTTTAGTAATGTATAATATAATTAGTAATTAACACTAATAAACATATGCAAAATACACTCAATTGCATCATAAAGTGCTCTATATATGTATTGGTATTTTTGATACCGATATTTTTCCTTCCTTTCAGCTTTGAGGCATTCGAGTTCAACAAGCTCTATCTTTTGCTTTTCCTGACTAGTTTGGGCTTTTTCGCCTGGCTGGCCAAAATGGTCATTTACGACAAGGAACTCAGACTCAGGAGAACCCCTCTGGATGTCTTCATCCTGATTTTCCTGGCCGTCGCCGTTCTTTCGGCTATATTTTCCGTTGACAAGATTTCCAGCGTCTTCGGATTCTACGGACGATTTTCGGGAGGACTGGCCGGACTGCTGAGTATGGTGATGTTTTATTTCCTCGTTACCAATAACGCGGGCAAAGAAGATTCGGACCGGGCCCTGAAAGCGGGAAAGCTGGTTAAGCTGTTTTTGTGGGGAGTCGGCATAGCGGTGGCCGCCACCTATTTTACCCTGTTCGGCCTTTGGTCCAAACTAGCCGGAATAGTTTCCCTTCCTTCTTTATTTACTTCGACCACCTTCAATATGGTAACTGGGTCGTTCGAAGGATTGGCCGTTTTCTTGGCGATAGCCCTTGTTCTTTTGGCGGGGCTGATGGCCGGTTCGGAAAGAGAATCGAAGTGGAGCGGCTTCGGAAAATGGCTGCTGCTGGCCGCCTCCGTCGTCCTTTTGATAATCATCGACTTTTCTTCTTCCTGGACAATCCTGATAATTTCTTTGTCCTTGTTTGTCGTTTTCAGTCTTTGGAAAAGGATTTTTAGAGAAAACGTCAACAAGCTGCTTGTGCCCATTATTCTGATAATCGCGGCCGCCTGTCTGATGGTCTTTAATCCGGGCAGGACGATTTTCGGGGAAGATTCCACCCTGGTCAACCTGCCGCAGGAGCAGCTGCTTTCCCAGAACGTTTCCTGGTCGGTGGGATTGTCGACCGCCACCAGCGATATCAAAAGCGGCTTTCTCGGTTCGGGCCCGGCCACCTTCAGCTACGATTTTGCGAAATACAAGCCAGTGGAAATAAACGAATCCTGGTTGTGGCAGATAAGATTTGACAGGGCGGGAAACCACTTTGCCGAAATACTTGCCACCATGGGATTTTTGGGCCTGCTTTCCTATCTTTCAATCATTGGCTTGTTTATGGTGATGGGATACTTGCTGGTGGCAAAGATAAATAACGTCTCTGAGGCCTATCCCTTCCAAATATCTCTGCTGCTAACCTCCCTGGCCTTACTAGTGGCGCAGTTTGTTTACTATCAAAACACCACCCTGGCTTTTGCTTTTTGGCTGGTGTTGGGGCTGAGTATGGTGGCATGGCAAAAGCCGATTAAGGAAAAAGTGATTTCCTTTAAGGACTTTCCCGAGCTGTCTTTGATTCTTTCGACCATTGTCATTATTCTGGGTGTGGCCATTCTTTCTCTGTACTTCTTTGCGGTTAAATTCTATTTGGCTGACGTCAACTACAATAACGCTCTTTCTTTGTTGGGAGAGGAAAGGACGCAGTACCTGGAAAAAGCGGTTAAGTTGAACCCTAATTTGCCCCGATACAGAATAGCTCTTTCCAGAACTTATCTTTACGAAGCCTTACAGGAAATGGCAAAGCCCCAAGAAGAGCAGAACTCAGCTAAAATACAAACGAGAGTTGCCAAAGCCATTAATGAGGCGAGAGAAGCCACCCGGCTTCAGGAAAACCAGGTGACAGGCTGGGAGAATCTGGGCGTGGTTTACAGGGAAATAATCGGAGTGGCTCAGGGATCTGTTGACTGGGGAATCAAATCTTTTAAGGAAGCCATCAAATACGAGCCGACCAACCCCGTTCTCTACACCGAGCTTGGCAAGCTGTATTTGGCCCAGGGCGACATCGCTAAAGCCAAGGAACAGTTCAACAAAGCAACTGATGTTATGCCCGGCTACGCGGAAGCTCGCATTCAGCTGGCCCTCTTGTCAGAAAGAGAGAACGCTTTACCGGAAGCCATAGCCGAAATGGAAGACTTCGTTAATGAAAATCCCTACAACGTAGAAGGGCTCTTCCAGTTGGGGCGCCTCTACTTCAACAATAACCAAGTGGAAAAAGCTATCCAGCAATTCAGTATGGTGACAGCCCTGATACCCAACCATTCCAACGCCCATTATTCCCTGGGAGTGGCTTATGCCAGCCAGGGAGAGAAAGAGCAAGCTATCCGGCATTTTGAAAGAGTGCTGGAATTGAACCCGGGCAACCAGGATGTCATACAGAAGCTGAATGATTTAAAGACGGTTCCCCAAGAATCTGAAGAAGAGGAGGAAGGAGAGTAGGGGTTGACAAATCTTGACGGGTGTGTAAAATTAATCCTGCATACGTCTTTTTAGACAGTGGTAATTTTTTTATATTCTTGAGCCCTGCAATCCACTAAAAACTAAATAGTTAATACCCCAAACCTAGGAAAAAACCGCTTGGGGTATTTTGTTTGTTTATGCAAACTAAGTCATTTAAAAAATCGCACGTCCACCTGCCCTTGCCTTCTCTACTCGACGTGCAAACGGAATCCTGGGAGAGCTTTTGGGAAAAAGACCTCAAAGAGCTTCTTTCTGAAATTTCTCCCATCCGCGACTACACCCAAAAAGAGCTGGAGCTCTGGTTTTTGGATTACAAGCTGGACGAACCCAAGTACAAGACGGATGTTGAAGCCAAAATCAACAACGATTCTTTTGAAGCTTCCCTGAGAGTGAAGGTGAAGCTGGTCAACTTGAAAACCAAGGAAATCAAAGAGCAGGAGGTTTTCCTGACTGACATTCCTTTAATGACGGAGCGCGGCACCTTCATCGTTAACGGCGTGGAAAGAGTGGCCATTTCCCAGCTGATCCGTTCGCCCGGCGCCTTCATCACAGCCAAGGTAGCCGGAGGCAAGCAGAACTTTGGTGCCAAGGTCATTCCCAACCGGGGTGCTTGGCTGGAGTTTGAGTCAGAATCCTCAGGGTTTATCGGGGTTAAGATAGATAGGAAAAGGAAGGTGGCAGCCACCACCCTTTTGCGGGCTTTTGGCATTGATAACGATTCGAATATTAAAGACATTTTCAGGGACGTGGACAACGACCCCGAAGTAAAATACATCCAAGAAACCTTAAATAAGGACACCACTCATAACCAGGCGGAAGCCGTGGTCGAGATTTACAGGAGATTGAGGCCCGGAGATTTGGCTACTCCCGACACCGCCAAGGAGCTGATTAACAACATGTTCTTCAATTTTGAAAGATATGACCTTTCCAAAGTGGGAAGGTGGAAGACCTGGCAAAGGCTGCCTGAAACCAAAAAGAAAAAGGGAGAGGAAATCACGGTTGAAGACCGCGTTCTGACCCCGGAAGACATAATTGCTGTTCTAAGGGAGATAATTCGTCTCAACAACACCCCGGGAGCCAGACCAGATGAGATAGACCATTTGGGCAACAGAAGAGTAAGGAGATTGACAGAACTCCTGCAAAACAGGATGAGGGTGGGCTTCATGAGAATGGAAAGGAATATTAAAGACAGGATGTCCACTTTGGATATAGACATGATAACTCCGGCCCAGTTGATAAATCCGAGGCCCGTTATGGCCGTGGTCAAAGAGTTTTTCACTTCTTCGCAGATGTCCCAGTTCATGGATAACGAAAATCCTTTGGCGGAACTCGAGCACAAAAGGAGATTGTCAGCTACAGGTCCTGGCGGCCTTACCAGGGAAAGAGCCGGATTCGAGGTTAGGGATGTTCAGCCTTCTCACTATGGCCGCATCTGTCCTATTCAGACTCCTGAGGGACCTAATATTGGATTGGTCGGCCACTTGGCCGGCTTTGCCAGAATCAACGATTACGGCTTCATTGAAACACCCTATTTTAAAGTGGAGAAGGGCAGGATCACCTCCAAGGTTGATTTCCTCAACGCCTACCAAGAAGAAAAGTACAATATAGCCCACGGCGGAGTGGAAGCCGACCAAAAAGGCAAAATAATTTCAGCCAAAGTGGAAGCCAGAATTAAAGGGGAGCCCGGTATTATTGAAAAAGAGAAAGTCGATTATGTTGATGTGTCTTCTGAGCAATTTATTTCTCTGGGCACCTCCTTGATTCCTTTTTTGAGAAACGACGATGCCAACAGGGCTTTGATGGGATCCAATATGCAAAGGCAGGCAGTTCCCCTGGTCAGGCCCCAACGTCCCGTAGTCAGCTCGGGAGTGGAGGAGAAAGTAGCCAGGGATTCGGGCCAGGAAATAGTGGCTAAAGAAGACGGCACGGTTGTTGAGGTTGATGCCGAGCATATTGTTGTCAAAAACAAAACATACACTTTAAGGACTTTCATCAGAACCAACCAGTACACCTGCTTCCACCAAAGACCGCTGGTTCAAAAGGGCCAAAAAGTAAAGAAAGGGGACGTTTTGGCTGACGGGGGAGCCATTGACCAGGGAGCCCTGGCTTTGGGAAGTAACGTGTTTGTGGCTTTCATGCCCTGGAGGGGATGTAACTTCGAGGATGCCATCGTCGTCTCAGACAGGCTGGTCAAAGAAGACGTTTACACGTCAATTCACATTGAGAATTTCACTTGCGACGTCAGGGAAACCAAATTGGGTCCTGAAATTACCACGGCCGACATTCCCAATGTAGGCGAGGAAAA
>CAYPPH010000044.1:0-4824 GCA_964412565.1 uncultured Candidatus Saccharibacteria bacterium | reverse complement strand
CTGTAACCGTGAAAGGTCGCTTAAAATTGTCAAAAACTATGAAAAAAGGAGTGCCTCGTAGAAACGGCTCTGGCAGAGGGGTCAGAGCCAACAGAGGAAGAGGGGGTTGCAGAACCACCAGAAGAACTGGCAGGGGCTATAACAGAAGATAAAAAATCCCCCTCCTTTACGATTATGACAGCCGAGGGGGTGGCTGGGCTTAACGCCTTATAATTATGACTATATTTCGCCAGATTTTGTTACAGATGTCAAAAATCAACGAGAAGGGGCAAAACAGCCTCTATATGGAAAGATAAAAAATAAAGGTCTTACACCACGCAAAAGAGTCTTAACCTATCTTAAAACGCAATTTTGTGCGTTCTACGATGAAAATATGGAGAGGCGAGTGAAGATTAAAAAACAACAAATAAAATCCAAAATTGTATTCGTTATAAGACGGATGGTGAATATTATCCCAGAGATAATCCGTCGGCTTAAAAACGAAGTGATGGTAATGAGAATATGCGAGGAGGAAGGGTTAAGCAAAAAAGAGACAGAACTTATAGTTGCGGTGATAAAAGCAGAAAGCGGGATGGATGACAGAGCGATAAATCATAATCCTAACGGGACAACAGATTACGGGTTATGCCAATTCAATGATTTGTATTACTGGAAACGGGAGAAAATAATTCACCCCGATGTTGCTTTGAACAATCCCGAGAAAGCGGTAAGGGTTATGATACAGCAATACAAGAAAGGAAGATTAAATGATTGGATATGTTACCGCCACGGGTTATACAGAAGATTCTTATAAAAGGTCGCTTAAACAATAAAAATATATGGCAGAAGAATCAAAACAATCTCTAACCATTACCAGTCTGGTTGTATTGGCTCTCACTCTTATTTTTGAGAAGATGGGGCTTGAAATAGCGCAATCCGATTTGTCAACAACAGTTATCACCATTGTTAAAATCGCTTCGGTTATCGGTGTTTGGTTCGGCAGATGGAGAATAGGAGACATAAACTGGCTTGGAAGAAAGAAATCCCAAGAGTGAAAGTTATCCACAGTTGGGGGTTGACATCTTTTTGAAAGGGTGTATCATTAAAGAATGACAATAGAAGCAAAACAATTTTTTAATATTGTTGCCAGGGCCTTGGTAGAAATACCGAGTGCTTCTGTTGTCATTAACAGACCAAAGACCCATCTTTTTTAGGTGGGTCTTTGGCTTTTCCACAAAAGATTGCTCTTTTAAGAAAAACTAAGATATGTAGTCCACACGTTTTAGGGTATCGTATCAACCCTGAGCATTATACGGGATGGGCTATTAGCCTTAAACATAAAAAAGCTTGAAGCACCGCCGCGGGACAGAGGGCTTCACCCAAGGGATTGACCGCAAGGTCTGGGGAGGCATATCTTATGGGGTCTTTGTTCCTTCGCCCCGTTTTTCTTAAAATCAATCTGTCATATCTTTCACTTTCTCCCATTATACGGTGAGAAAGTCCCGCATTCAAGAGCATTACCGGGATGTTAGAATCGGGTTTCAAAAAAAACAGAAGCGTGCCGAAGGAAAATAGTTTCCAATGGCTTAAAAACTTATGAACAAAAAATGCTTCAACTGCAAAAAAGAAGAACCTTACGGATTATGGGTGAAACAGAAAGGAAAAAGAGTCTGGTGGTGCGACACTTGTTATGAGGGATACTTAATAGACAAACAAGATAAATTATGCGTAAAGGAGATAAAAAATCAACACCAGAACAAATAACAGAAATAAGAAAACTTTACAGGCAAGGAGTAAGTTTGTCAGAAATAGGGAGAAGGATTGGCAGAACTCCCGCCACTATTTATTATTGGTGCAAAGACATTAAGAAGCACCCTAAAAGATTCAAGAAAATGATTAGCAGAGTAAGGTCTGCCGTTAAAAAATCGGCCTTAAAAGAAAAACCTGAAAACAAAGTTAAGCCTTGCAGGTTTTGCGGGAGGATTACCAAAGAAAAAGCGTGGGAGAAGACCCGTTATCATTGTCTTAAATGCTGGGAGTTGGCTACCTCTAAAAAGAATTCTAACCAAAACTATTGACAAATTTTTGTAAAAACATATAATTAAAGTATATGAGGAAAAATCAAAAAGGCAGACCGCCGCAATACGATAAAGAAGTAATTCGGCTTTTAAGAGATAAAAGCAATTTTTCCTTTCAGGAGATAGCGGACAAGTTGGGAATGAAGAGCAGACAACTGGCAAGATATTATTATTTGAGGGCTGTGGATAAAAAATAACTTGACAAAGAAGTGTGAAAGATTATAATAAACTAAAGGTCGGCAAACAATAAACAAAAATCTATGAAACATTACTTGGTCAAGGGAAAGGTGGAAATACCATATCCCTATGAGTTCGAAGAAAAGGTCGAAGCAAGCAATCCCGCAACCGCTATTGGCAGAATATACAGGAAATTAAGAAAAGACAGATTAAAGAAAAGAAAAATAACCCATTGGCGGTTCGAGGTAATTACTCTCTAAAAATCTATGAAACAACAAACAAAAGAAAACATCTTAACGGGTCTTTCAAAAGCAATCTCAGATGCGGAAGACCTCGCCCAATACAGAAAAACTGGATTGCTTTCAGACGACGAGTTTATCAAGAAAGCCGAGAAGGTTGGAAAAGACATTTTAGCGTCAATAGAAATCCCTCAAATGCAAGAGTTTAGAGCGGAAGAAGCAATGGTGGAGGAGTTAAGGGCACAAAAAACGAGAAAACACCTTGACTCTTTGTTTGAAAAGTTTTTCTCGGTTAAAGGTCAACAAAAATGTTAGTTGTAGGTTTGAGGGCGTCAGTTTGTTGGGCAACTAACTTCTGGCGCCTTCAAACCTTGCCAGAATTGTGGAAACCTATAAACTTTATGGAGGCAAAATAATTCTCCAGTATGACGACGCCAAGCACATTTACAAGGTCAACGATAAAATAGTTTACGGGGTTACAAACATAGTCAGCGTTCTTTCTAAGCCGGCGCTTATCTACTGGGCTGTAAATCAGGCAATAGATTACATAGACTTGAACTTGGAGGTCGGCAAATCTATTGACGAACTTCAGAAGAAGCAGTTGTTGGAAGAAGCCCGAGTCGCCCACAAGAAAACCACAAACCATTCGGCGGACGCAGGGACTCTTATTCACGAGTGGATAGAAAAGTATGTTAAAGCCAAGATAGAGAAAAAGCCTGTTCCAAAAAGACCGGTGAGCAAAGAAATGAAAAGCGCTGTTGACGGGTTCTTTAAGTGGGCAAAAGAACACAAAGTCAAACTCATAAAATCGGAGCAGAAAATTTATTCCAGAAAGTATAAGTATGCCGGGACCTTGGATTTGGAGGCTGAGGTTGACGGCAAAAAAACCATTATTGACTTCAAAACTGGAAAAGCCATTTACCCGGAAATGTTTTTGCAAGCCGCCGCTTATTTGCAGGCAAAAGAGGAGGAGAACGGCAGGTATGACGGCGGGGTGGCTATTGTCAGGCTGTCCCAGAAGCAGAAAGATATAACTCCTTTTGAGGTCAAAAGCGTTTCTCGGCAAAATGTCGATAAACTCATAAAGGTCTTTCTTTCTTGTTTAAACATATATCGCTGGAAAATGGAACTGAAAAGAGAAGCGATATTAAACAAATGAAAAAAGTAAAGGACTATCTGAAAAAAGAGGGAATACTCTCCCGCATATCCTTTAAGGACGGCAAAGAGCATATCGTCAAACTGATAGATTGCAAAGAGGTTACCATAACCGATGCCAACGGCGAAGAAAGAAGGGGTATGAAGTTCAAGGTTACCGAGGGGGGAGAGCCGAAAACTTTCTTCACCAGTTCTGTTGGTTTGCTGACGAAACTTGCCGAGATACCAGAAAACAGCGTTGTTTCAATTCAGATGAAAAAAAGAAAAGACAACGGCAATTACAAGAGTTATTTCGATGTTTCTTTGGTGGAAAAAGAAACCCCCGACAGCGATTGGGACGACATCCCAATAATCGAAGATGAAGAAGGTCAAGAATTTCCTCCAGAAGAATAATTTGATTCCTGTCTTCCAGTGGAGAGTTCCCTCAAAATCAAACCCCGGAGAATACCATATCGTCGGCTGGTTCTCCGACGACCATTGGGAGTGCGACTGTATAGGTTATCTAACGCGTAAGAAAGAGTGCCGGCATATTAGGAGAGTTAAAAATTACTTTCGGGGCAAAATATGGAGAAAAGAAAACATTATCCCAAAGTAAGTGAAGCCCCAAAAATGGCAAAATTCTGAATTATGAGCCAGAAAACAATCAATGAAATCAAAATCAAAATAGCGGACAGATACCCGGTTGATGAAGAATATGATTTTGACGAGGAGATAGTGGTTGTTTTGAAGGGAAACATAGTCAAGAGGGAAGTCAGGGACAATCAGGACGGGACTTGCGATTTGATACTAACTTTCAAGGCAAGCGATTACGCTTTTCAGAGGCGTGAATAGTTGTATGGATTACTATCAGCGAAAAACAATAGAAATAGTGAAATACCACACCCTTGAAAATCCTGTTTCCGGCAAGACGATTGCCGAATTCATAGGGTTGAAAGAACGACCGACCGGCAGAGAGGGGGCTGATATGAGAAGCATAATTCATAAGTTGAGATTGTCCGGCTATCCGATATGCAGTTCTGACAAGGGTTATTACTGGGCTCGGGACAGAAAAGAGTTGTCGGAATACGTCAAACGGCTGGACTCCAGAATACAGAGCATACGGGAGGTCAGGGACGCTCTAAAAGAGTCTTACAGGATGATAGGAATTTCTATGGACGAGATACGGAAAAAAGAAGAAGAAAAAGAGGCGGAAGAGT
>CAYPPH010000043.1:0-4876 GCA_964412565.1 uncultured Candidatus Saccharibacteria bacterium | reverse complement strand
CAAGAGATCTTCCGAGGCCTCTATTTTCTTCTGAGCCGCTTTAAGAGCTCTCTCCCTTATGACAACAGCCAGCGGTTGGAAAACCAGCACCAAGAACGTGCTGACAAAAGGAGAAAAAATATCGATGCCCAAGAGGATTACGGCAAACTGCTTGAAAGAGGCTCTGGCTCCGAAAAGAAAGGAAATCACCAGTAAGCCCAAAGACAGCCCGGCACTCAAAATGACGCTAGTTTTCCTGGTTAAAACAGGAATCCTCAGCCTCTTTTTGATTAGGCTCTTTAGGGCAAAGAGAAATTCCACAAAGAAAATAACCAGGATTACATAAGGAGAATATGGCTCAGAAATTACTACGGCTCCCAAAAAAATGACTGATTTTAAGGCAAAAAGAGGATTTAAAAATATTTTTCTGCCCTTGTCGGTTCTGAAATGATCGATAAACCTGCCTATATGGTATTCTTTCAGTTGCCATAGCCAGACCCAAAAGAAAAAGCGTTTAGCAAAAACGAGTAGCCACAAAAATGAAACTAGGAATATCATAAAGATTTAATAAAATTAGAAATTTTCTCGGCCAAAACGTCGGGTGCTTCCAAGTTGGGAGCATGCTTTACCCCCTCAATTATCTCAAGCCTGGAATTGGGCAAACCTCCGTTTATTAAATAACCTTCTTTAAGAGGTGTTATCTCGTCTCTCTCTCCCCAAACAACCAGGGTTTCGGCCCGAACGGCGGGCAAATGGCACATAAGGTCCTCGGAAACCACTCTCTTAAATGTTTCCTTCATAATATTGGTCTTGTCGGAATCAAGTTTCTGGTAATCTCTTGTGCCGATCAGTCTGTAAAAAATCCTTCTTAAAATCGGCTTAAGACGGGACAATAAAGGCAAAACAAGAATTAAGTTTCCCGCCTTGGCCACAATCAGGCTCAAATAATATTTAGGCGTCTTCATTCTCTTGATAGCCGCATCAACCAGTACGAGACCGCGGACTTTTTTAGGGTAAAGGCTGGCAAATTTGACGGCTATTCCTCCCCCAAACGAATGGCCCACCAAAAAGAATTGTGAAAGATTTTTTTCACTGCAATAACCTTTAACCCATTCAACATAATCATCGACGGACCAGAAGGTGGGAGGAACGCGATTTTGGCCAAAGCCGGGCAAATCCGGCACGTGAACCTTAAAACCGTCTCTTTCCAAAAATTTCTTGACCGTGCTCCAGTTTTCGGCGCGGGATCCCCAGCCGTGAAGAATCACTACATCGTTCATTATTTTATCGTTTTAAACCCTGTGTACTTTTGCAGGGCTTTTGGCACCTCCACACTGCCGTCTTTTTTCTGATAATTCTCAATAATGGCAATGAGCATGCGGCCGATGGCAAAAGCGGTGCCGTTCAATGTATGAACAAATTCCGTTCCCTTTTTAGAGCGATAACGGATGTTCAAGCGTCTGGCCTGATAATCGGTGCAATTGGAAACGGAATGGGTCTCGCGGTACTGTCCTTGTCCCGGCATCCAGGTTTCAATATCGTAGGTGGAAGCCGAGGGACGAGCTATGTCCCCGGTGCTCAAATGAACAACCCTGTAAGGAAGCTTAAGAAGCTGCATCAATTTCTCTTCCATTTTCAACAAAAACTCGTGTTCTTGTTTTGATTTTTCCGGCTGGCATAAGCTGAACATCTCCACTTTGTCGAACTGGTGGACTCGCAAAATTCCCCTGGTATCCTTGCCGTAGGCTCCGGCTTCCTCCCTAAAACAAGTGGAAAAAGCCGCGTATCTTCTGGGCAACTCTTTCTCCGTTAAAATCTCATCTTTGTGCAGAGGACCTATCGACTGTTCCGATGTTCCGACCAGAACGAATTTTCCGTCTTCCAAAAAATATCTTTCCGCCTTGTCTTCGGGAGTATCAATATATCCCATTCCCTCCATTACCTCCGTCTTGATTATGACGGGAGGAATGACGGGCACAAAACCTTCTTTGGTTAGAATGTCAAAGGCAAGATTTATCAGGGCAACCTCCAGCAGAGCCGCTTCTTTTTTTAAGTAACCAAAACGTGTGCCCGAAACCTTGGCCGCCCTTTTAACGTCAATTAAATCCAGGGGTTCGGCAATTGCCAGATATTCTTTGGGTTTGAAGCTGAATTTCTCCTTTTTACCAACTTCCCTAACAACCACGTTAGCTTTTTCGTCCTCGCCTACGGGCACGTCATCAAAGGGCAGATTGGGAAGCTGGCGCATCAATTCATTAAATTTTTCCCCTGTTTCCTTCAGATCCGGAGTTATCTCGGTGATCTTTTCCTTCAATTTCCTGGCCTCTTCAATATTATCCCTGCCTAACTTTTTCTGCTCGGACACCAGTTTCTCCGTACTGGTGATGAAAATCCTTCTTTTCTCGTCCAACTCCAATATGCGGTCAACGATAGCGGGATCAATCCCCCGCTTCTTGATTCCCTCCCTCACTTTTTCCGGATTTTGCCTAATGAATTTTATATCCAGCATATAATTTACAAATGTTTTTTTATTATCGGCAGGGCTTTTTTTACTGCCTGCTTCCTATGAGCAACTATATTCAGCTCACTCAAATACTTGTCGTTGTTTTCCGGCAAGAAGATTGACCTAAAGGGATAGCCCGCCAATGTTTTGCCAACAGGGCTCCGGGCAATCTTTCCCCGCAGGACGCCTTCAAAAGTATGAACTGTCGGCTCTCCCGGAAAAATCAGGCCGATGACCGCCCTCAACTGGGCTCCCCTTTTCTCTTCCGGCACTCCTTTTAATTTTTCCAGGGCCAGCTGCATCAGCTCTTCGTCAGAAGCTGTATACCCGGGCCACCTTCTGGAATGCACTCCCGGTTCTCCATTTAAGTAGTCTATTTCCAAGCCGGCATCATCCGATAATGTCGTAAGCCCGCTCAGATTATGGTAAAATTCGGCTTTCTTGACGGCATTTTCTTCAAAAGTCCTGCCGTCTTCTTCGACTTCTTCGGTTATACCAGCTTCTTTCAGAGAAACAATTTTGACTGGCAACCCGAACCCTTTAAAAATCTCTTTGTACTCGGTTACTTTGCCTTCATTTGTTGTTGCAACGAGCAGTTCTTTCATTTTGGCCTCACCCCGTTAGAAACCAGTGGCGAAAAAATTTTAATAAAATTATTTTCGCGCAGTCTGGTTTAAGTTATATTCGTTATACGACCTTATCATTGTTAATTACTCTCTGCCCCGAAACTCGTTTCTAACGGGGCCTCATTGTTGGAAATAATATCACTTCTCTCAAACTGTGGGAATCGGTCAGGAGAGCCACCAGCCTATCCACTCCCAAGCCCCAGCCCGCTGCCGGGGGCATACCGTATTCCAAGGCTTCGATAAAGTCCTTGTCCATCCTGTCCTGGCTCAATTTTGACTTAAAGCGCTTTTCCTGATCAACCGGATCGTTCAGCTCAGAATAGGCGTTGACCAACTCAATGCCGGCCACCACCAACTGAAAACGGTCTGCCAGTTTGGGATTATCTTCTTTGGCTTTGTTGAGAGCTGACATTTCTAAGGGGTAATCTGTCACAAAAGTGGGCTGAATCAATTTTCGGGCAGCTGTTTTGAATTTCTCGTCGGGCTCCTTGCCTTCAGTGTTTTTGATAAGATCTGAAAACTTTACTCTTTTCCAAGGCGTTTTAAAGTTAATCTTCTGGCCCTGATAACTGATTTGTGTTGTCTGTTTAGTCTTTTTCAGCAATTCAACAAAGATTTTCTCGGTAAACTTCATCAGCTTCTCCTTATCCTGATAAGCCCAGTAAAATTCCAGCATAGTGAAATCGGGATTGTGGGAATAGTCCATTCCTTCGTTCCTGAAACAGCGGCCCATTTCGTATATTTTCTCAAATCCGCCCACCAAAAGGCGCTTTAAATAAAGCTCGGGGGCTACTCTCAAATACAAATCAAGATTCAGAGCGTTGAGATGCGTCTTGAAGGGTTTGGCCAAAGCTCCTCCGGGAATGGGCTGCAAAACTGGGGTCTCCACTTCCATAAATCCTTCTTTGTTGAAAATGTTGCGCATCTCCTCCAGTATCTTGCTCCTCAGCCTGAACTTGTCTCTGACCTCCGGATTCATAATCAAGTCCAGATACCTTTTTCTGAATCTCTCTTCCACGTCTTGGAGCCCATGCCACTTTTCCGGTAAAGGCAGAAGGGATTTGGCCAGCATGCGGTAATCTGCAACCTCCAGCGTTTTCTCTCCCCGCTTGGTTTTGAATAGAATTCCTTTGACCTCAATAAAGTCGCCTATGTCAAAATTGCTCAAAAAGAAGTCGTACTTATCCTTTCCCAGTTTGTCCCGCCTCAAATAGGCCTGGATTCTGCCGTTGCCATCCTCAAAATGGATGAAAACAGACCCCCCATGCTCCCTGACAGACATTATCCTGCCCGCCAAAAAAAGCTTGGTTTTGGCTCTGGCCAATCGGTCAAAATTAAGCAAGGCCTCTTCAGTCGTATGGGTCCTGTTAGTTTTTATGGGATAGGGATTTTGCCCTTTTTTTCTGATGTTCTGCAGCTTTTTCAGCCTGCTTTTTTTGATATTGCTAATTGGCATACCCCGTTAGAAACCAGTGGCGAAAAAATTTTATCTATAAAATTCTTTTCGCGCAGTCTGGTCAATGTTAATCTGTTGTATCGCTTAATTCTTGTTAGCTGTTTTATGCCCCGTGATACTCGTTTCTAACGGGGCATATAACTAACTTTATCTTAAGCTATTTTAAGCCAAAAGAAAAGAGCCCGTCTTAAACGGGCTCCGCATAACAAAACCAATAATTACTCTATTTTGACGATTTTGTACTTAGTCTTACCTTCGGGGGTCTGCACCTGAATAACAGCCCCTTTCTGCTGATTGACTAGTGCTTTGCCC
>CAYPPH010000042.1:0-4969 GCA_964412565.1 uncultured Candidatus Saccharibacteria bacterium | reverse complement strand
AATTAAATGGGATTCTCATGTACATGGTCAAACCAAAATCTTTCCATTTGCAGTGGCACATTACAGAAAAGTGTAACTTTAAATGCAAACACTGTTATACAGAAAAGCCTATGAATGAATTGAGCACGGATGAGTTGTTTTTGATCTTGGATCAGTACATTGAAATGATAAAACGCTGGAAGATGGATATAAATAATAGACCAAGGCTTTTGTCCATATCCGGAGGGGAACCCCTGCTCAGAAAGGATATATTCGAACTTCTTGAAGCAATCAATGAAAACAAGGATATGTTTACAAATGTAGTATTAATGAGCAACGGCTCCACCATTACTGATAATGTTATTAAGAAATTAAAGGATTTGGGTATACCCCAAATTCAAATAAGTTTGGATGGTCTGGAAAAAAACAATGATAAAATAAGGGGGAATGGAAATTTCAAAAAAGCAGTAAAAGGTATGAAAAGGTTAGTAGAGGAGCGTATACCCGTGGGTATATCCATGACCGTTCATAAAGGTAATGTAAATGATATAGAAGGACTGATAAGTTTTTGTAGAGATATTGGAGTAAAATCCTTGGGAGTGAGCAGGTTGGTTCCCATAGGAAGAGGGAAGGATTTAAGGATTTTAGACCCATTGGAAACCAAGGAATTCTATAAAAAACTCATAAATTTAAAGGATATATGGAAGGAAAGGGGTGTTTACATACATACGCATTGCTCGGATCCCCTGTGGTTTATTGAGGACCCGGGACACCAAACCCATGGCTGTTCTGTGGGGTATGACAGTTTTTCCATACTTCCAAACGGGGACGTTGTTCCGTGCAGGAGGCTGCCAATAAAGGTTGGTAATGTTTTGGAAAACACGCTATTTGATATCTGGTATAATTCAAAAATTTTGTGGGATCTAAGGAACAGGGAAATGATAAATGAGACGTGTAAAAAGTGCGAACTTTTTGAAAAATGTTATGGAGGGGCGAAATGCATTGCCAACGGTTATTTCGGAAGCCCATTCGCTCCTGACCCCCAGTGCTGGAAAATGTTCAAAAAACTACCTAATCCCACCAGATTGGCAAGAATCAAAAGTTCTAAAAATTTTGTTTTGGACCATAAATATATTGAAGCCTTTTGAGGAACAAAGTCTGATTTTATTTAAATTTCATGCAATTCAAGTAAAGCTTCTGTTAATCTGATATCAATGAATAAATGGAATAATCGGTTATATCTGTTTTATGTCATTATTTCAAATCATTTCAAAAATTGGGCTGTTAAATTATATTTTGAAATTATATTCTCCATATCACCCAAAGTGTATCTTTTTACTTTGATCCCACCCCTTTTGTTTATATCCACTTTTGTCACGAAATAAGGCCTTATCACATAACCATTCTTTCTGAACTTTATTTTCCCTATGGCTGTAGAGAAAGTTTTGTTATGTATCATCTCTTTCATGCATTCTGTCTTTCCATCACAAATTTTAAAGCTGTCCCTCAAAATTTCAGCAAAAATATACCCTTCCGTGGTGAAAGGATAGTGTACAACTTTAGTGAACGCGCTATTCAAAGTTGTGGGTAGGCCTATTTTTTCGTTTTCTCCTGAATCTAGATGTATGGATTCGATATCATTTGTGTTTACACGTATCGGATCTTTGGGAGTTGGTGTATGATGAAAAATGACTCTCCAAAAATTCTCGGGCAACGGGTCAATCTCAACAGTGTAAACTGATTTAAAGTTTTCAAGATACATTGGGAAATCGTACACATATAGTCTGGAACCGAGTTTAAGTGAGTATATTGTAAGATTTTTTGCATATTCTTCTTCACTAATTTCAAAGAGCAGGTCGGAAAATTCTGAATAATAAGTTCCAAAACCACCAAAAACAATTGCTTCAGGTCTTTCTGAATTTATGATATTAATTGTCTGGGTTATGTTGGTGGTTCCGATTTCATGCGTAATGTTAAACATGACGTTGCCTACTATATTCTCGAATACCATATTTAAAATTTTATCTGAATAATCAAAATTTTCCTCTCCTGCCTCGAGAGCTGATTTAACGTAAATAAGTCCTACATTACTGACATTGTTCTTTCTTAGCGAATCGGCAATTACTATCATGGGGAAGAAAAAATTATCCTGAAGAGAAAAGACAGATTCGTTGTGGGACGAAAAAGGTGAAATACCAATTGCCATGTGAAATAAAGGTATTCCACTCCCCTTCATTTCTTCAGGAATGCTGACCAAGCTAGGGTCGAACATCGCTTTTACACCAGCTTCTTTGAAATTACTGATCATGGAATCTATGTCTTTTTCATCTCCCAATAATATTTCTATATTTATGTCATCAAAAAAGTTTGAAGCGAAGTCAGTGCCGCTCTGAAAACGGTTTTTCATTCTTGCCTGTATTTCAGAGCATGACCATTTGAGAGATTCAGGGCACACGGTAGAATTAGCATCCAGAACACCGACTGTTACGGTAACCCCACTCCCTGCTGTGCTTCCTGTTATGCTTCCTGTTATGATTAAATTCCTAGCAAGGAGAAGCAAAACGCACATCAGAAATATCAGCAACAGATACTTGCTGTACTTGTTTGCCCTTCCCATGAATTTTATATTAGTCCGAAAACTTAAAAATGTATTTTACGTTTTATATCTTATGATAACAATCCAGTCATTTCCTACAAAAAGGGTGAATTCAAGGGAGGAGAACTACGAAAAAGGGGACATGAACTTAAAATTAATTCCCGAATTATCTATCATAAAGAAAACTGAAAATCTGATTTTTCTCTACTCGCCCCTGAAAGCAAAAATTCACATTTTGTCAAAGGAGGAATATGATAAAATTAAGAACGGAAAATTAAATGAGAAGGAAAGGGAGTATCTTTTTGAAAGTGGAATTCTTATACCAGAGAATAGCAGCCCCTACCCACCAAAAATAAACATTTATTCGGTTGGTCTCAAAATATTTTTAACCAGCAGATGCAATATGCGTTGTAAGTATTGCGAGCGAAATATAGTTCGGGTTGGGATAGACAATTCATTTGAGAAAATAAAAAAATTTACAGATTTTGTTAAGAAGCGTTGGGGTCAGACCGCTATCCAAGAAATATCTTATTTTGGCTCGGGGGAACCCACATTGGCTTTTCAATTGTTGCAGAAAATTCATGAATATTTCAAAAGTATATCAAAAAAAGAAATTTCTTTCACTCTTGTAACCAACGGGACGTTTTCTAAAGAGATAGCGGATTGGATAATAAAGAACGGCATCGTAACACAAGTAAGTTGTGACGGACCTCCTTATATACAAGATGTGCAGAGACCATTTGTGGGGGATAAAAAATCATCCATTGCTGTGGAAAAGACTTTGAGGTATTTTGTAAAGAAAGGGTACAACAAGTTAGGCACGAATTCTGTAATAACCAGTTATTCACTGGACAAGATGGAAGAAATTTTTAATTACTTATTTAGAATAGGTATCAATGCGATAGGTTTTGGGTACGCCGCGATTGCTGAACATATCAACAAAGATCTTGAACCTAATATCATGCGTTTTGCAGAAAAAAATCTCAAAATATTAGAACTGGCAGAAATTTATCATGTGAAATTAAGGTCTCCGCTTTTACGAATAAGGCCTTCGCGTAGATTCTGCGGTGCCGGAACCATGTTGACTATACATGAAAACGGAAAAATAGGAACGTGTAACAGGGCAGGAATATTGTTTCCCGCTTCAAGATTCTTCATAATAGGAACAATCAATAAAAACGGTGTGAAGATTGACGAAAAAAAGAGAGAAAGCATAGCAAAAAGGGATGTTGAAGAATTTAAAAATTGCAAGAAATGTAATTTTAAATGGAATTGCGGCGGGCTCTGCCCATTCGAATTGTTGAGTGATTATGGAAGCACGGAACCTCAAGGTGAGGTATGCAGGGCTATGAAATACTTTTTCCGGAATTTATTGAAGTATCGGGTAGAAAAGGAATTCAGAAAAATAAAACCTGCCCTTGAAATCATAAACGGCAATATGTATTATTCCATGCACTTCAACAAATTCAGACTAAATGTTACGGCAAACGAGAATGAAATAAAGCCAAATTCCTTTATAAAAATAAGGAGAGGTGTAAATTTTGATGTTCTTTTTAAAAATATATTGAAAGCAAGGGATTCCAATGGTTATAAAACATGTGTGTTTCTCCTATCTTTCATTTTGGACGAGAAATCCCTCAATAGTAACTACGGCAGGAAAATAGTAAAGTTTTTGAAAAAATTGAAAGAAGAAAAGGTTTTCTTTGTGGTTACCAGACCCTTATGCAGAAAGTTGTTCGGAAATAAATACGCCAAAATACTCGAAAAATTTGAAATACCCAAAAACTGGTTCGAATCTGTTGAGTTGTTCAAGCTCAAAGGTAAATATGCAGTATGGAAAAAGGGGAACAAAACGGAAATAACGGAAGAAACAACCAGGGAAGAGTTGTATAAAAAAATTATAGACCGCGTAGAAAAATTTCCACCTTTTGATAGCTGTAAGCTATGTATTTACAGATTAAGGGGAAATTGCCTGATTTAAATCCTGGAGTGCAATTATCCTTTTTATTCTGCTATCGCGTTGTCATAAGCCTAAAGTGACCATCTACCAAAAGAAACGTCAATTTTTACCACATTAAAATCACATCTGTACAGTACACTCACCCGGGCACATGGCCACTCCACAACAACTGGAATGAGAGGCGTGGCTTGCGTGGGAACCGTGGCTTGCGTGGGAGGCGTGGCTTGCGTGGGAGCCGTGGCTGGAGTGGGAGGCGTGGCTTGCGTGGGAGGCGTGGCTTGCGTGGGAGGCGTGGCTTGCGTGGGAACCGTGGCTGGAGTGGGAGGCGTGGCTTGCGTGGGAAGCATGGGAGCCGTGGGAGCCGTGGCTGGAGTGGGAGGCGTGGGAGCCGTGGCTGGAGTGGGAAGCGTGGGAGCCGTGGCTTGCGTGGGAAG
>CAYPPH010000041.1:0-4984 GCA_964412565.1 uncultured Candidatus Saccharibacteria bacterium | reverse complement strand
ATTACCCGGCAAATTTCCCAGTGGGCGGCTGGCGACGTCCTTAACTTGAAGATGTGGCGCCACTCGCGGAAGTTAGTGGTCAGCACAATCTGCGATTTGATGCCGATAGGCAGAACCTGCCTGGCATCTTGCGGTACCCATTCCATCCCTCTTAAGCCGTGGTACATCTGTTCATTCAGGTCCATCCATTCCCTAAAGGAGACCTTGATTTTCTCTCCGTTAGGAAGATTTAGCTCCACCAGTTTTTCATCGGCATCTTTGTCGGGAGGAATGACCACCTTGAAATCGCTCTCGTCAACGTATCTGGTTGATTCCTGGGTAAAGGCAGCCAGGCGGTGGCGAACCAATTCGTGAGTAAAACCACGGCAGACATCGTTAAATTCCACGCTCATACAAGAGTGCTCAAGCACACTCTCATGTCCCCTGTCTCTCAGCATCTTGACGAATTTGGCAGCCGATTCGTTGCTAATCCTATCCCTGCTCTGATAGGCTGTTCTGCCAGCCACCTCAATCAGTTGGAGGGGATTTTCTCCCTCCATCCCGGCCATTATCCCTAGAATCCGATGACTGCCTTCGTTTTTCAGAATCTTTGCCATGGTTTACTCCCCCTTAATGTTTAATTTTGAACGAACGATTGACTTTATTTCATCAAATATCTCCTCTCGCGGTCTTTCGCCGTCTACAATATACAGGTTGGGAAAACGCTCCGGCAAAACAGCATAAGTTTGCCAAACTCTGGCCAGTTTTTTTTCCTTTTCAAATAGAGTTTTATGCTCTCCTCTCTTTTCAATTCTCTCGATACAGATACCGGGAGAAACTCTCAAAATAATAGTAACGTCCGGCAGCAAAAACTGCTCGTTCGAACTAATAAGCTGTTCCAAGCTCAAGCTGTCTGAAGCACCGAAGGCAAAAGTGGAAAAACAATAGCGATCGGAAATAACCACTTTACCCTTTTTGAGCGCCGGAACAACCAGATTCTCGAGATGATTTTTCCTGTCTTGGGTAAACAACTCTTGCAGCTTGCTGGATTCAATCTTTTCCTTTTCATTTAAAATCGCTCTAATTTTCCTGCCTGCTTCAGATTCCATGGTGGGTTCTTTAGTTAAAACAACCTCGTAGCTATTACCTTCTAGAAAATCTTTTAAAAGAGCAGCTTGAGTTGTTTGTCCTGAACCGTCCAATCCTTCAATCACGATAAACTTGCCCGGATACGGATTGCTTTTCATTGGTCTTTATACTCCTCCTTTGTATTTTCTATGACCGTCAGTTCTACTCCGGCATCCTCAAATAATTTTAAAGTTAACTCATCGGCGTGGTATCTTCTTTGCGCCACCACTCTTTTAATTCCCACCCGAACGATTCTCATGGCGCAGTTATGACAGGGAACCATTTTGCAATAAAGAGTCGATCCTTCGATTCTTATACCATCTTTGGCGCATTGCAAAATGGCATTTTCTTCGGCATGCAAAGTTCTTACGCAGTGCTGAGACTGATTGCCCTTCTCGTCGATAACCGTTCTCATCATATGGCCCGCTTCATCGCAGTGCGGCTGCCCCGGAGGGGATCCCACGTAGCCCGTGGCTAAAATAGTATGGTGAGGGCTAACAATAACAGCTCCGCTGCGGCCCCTGTCGCAGGTTGCTCTTTTGCCGATCGGCTCTATCAGGCCTAAAAAATATTCATCCCAGCTCGGCCTTTTGTATTTTTCCTCTGCCATTTTATTGAATTACTCAATCGTAATTCCCATATTTTTGGCGGTGCCCTCGATAATGCGCGCAGCCGCCTCAACGTCCTGAGTATTCAGATCTTCCATTTTTTGCTCGGCAATCTTTCTCAGTTGAGCCCGGCTGATTTTGGCGACCTTCGTCTTGTTGGGCTCGCCCGAACCTTTTTCAATGCCCAGCTCTTTTTTGATCAGCTCGGAAGCCGGCGGCTGTTTCAATTTAAAAGTATAACTTCTGTCCTCGTATACGGTAATCTCGACAGGGATTTTGAATCCTTGCTTCTCTTTGGTAGCGTCGTTGAACTTCTGACAGAATTCAGAAATATTGACGCCGTGCTGAGCCAAGGCGGGACCCACCGGAGGAGCCGGCGTAGCCTTGCCAGCTTGAATGTGCAATTTGACTATAGCTTTGACTTTTTTTGCCATGGTATTAAATCTTCTTAATTTGCAATGAATCCAGCTCCACCGGAGTATCCCGGCCGAACATATTGACCAGCACCTTAACCTTGCCCCGGGCTTGGTCAATTTCCGAAACCTTGCCGTCAAACTCTTTGAAAGGGCCGTCGGTAATCTTAACCGTATCCCCTATTTTGACGTCAATCTTGAACTGAGGCGTTTCCACGCCCATTTTCTTTTGCAAAATATCAATCTCTTTTGAGGAAACGGGCACGGGAGTGGTGCCGGCTCCCACAAAGCCGGTAACGTTGGGGGTGTTTCTGACTACGTACCAAGAGTCATCGGTCACTATCATTTCCACCATGACGTAGCCCGGGTATATTTTCTCTTCCACCACCTTCCTTTTGCCGTCCTTAATCTTAATTTTCTTTTCCTTGGGGACTATGACATTGAAAATCTTGTCTTCCATGCCCAAAGATTCAATCCTCTGTTTAAGATTTTTAGCCACCGAATCCTCGTAGCCCGAGTAGGTGTGAATGACATACCAATTTTTCTTTTGTTCTATTTGCTGTTTGGGCATAATTAGAGAACAAACTGCTCCAAGAGGAAGGTAAACAGAAAATCGAGGCCGCCAAGAAACATGGCCACCACAAATGAAACTCCCAGCACAACCAAAGTATACCTGACGGTTTTCTCTCTGGTGGGCCAGTTTATTTTTTTTACCTCCATCCTGACTTCCTTCAAAAAGAGGATGATTTTGCTAAACATGAGTTTTTTAAAAGCCCCGCGGGGGCCTCAATTAATATGATACCAAATTAAAGGGTAAAGTCAACCCGGTACCATTTCTTTGCCCTTGTCGTAAGCGTTTAATTTTAACTTTTCAGAAGCAATGCAAACATAGAAATGGTGCTGGGCCAAGTTGATTTAGCCGGCCCGCTCAACCGAATCAACGTAGTAGGCGTCCAAGATTTTTTCCATTATGATGATTTCCACTATCTCCCCCACCCCCTCTTTGTAAACACTTACGGTAAAACGGAATTCTCCTTCGGACAAAGCCTGACTCTCCAAAACATTAAATCCCACGTAACTGTTGTCTGTCAGCTCAAAGGAACTGGTTTCTTTTTGTTCGACCGCCCTTTCAGTTAAATACAGAGTGGCTTGTATCTCATCTCCTCTTATCCTGGAAGCCATGAATCTTTCCAGAATGTCCTGGGCGTCTCTCTTCTCCATAGCCGTTCTCTGCTGCTCCAACTCCTCTTCCAGAGCCGGCAGACGTTTGTTTTCTATTTGGCGATACTGCCAACCCAAAACAGCCAGCCCGGCCAGGGTGATGACCAAAGCAACAAACATCGCCTTTATAATTCCTTTTTTGTCGGAATTCTCTCTATTCATAATTAAATGTCCAAGTTCTTCACCGTTTTGGCGTGAGCTTGTATGAACTTTTTGCGAGGCATAACCTCGTCTCCCATCAGGGTGTCAAAAATCCTGTCAGCCTCTTTGGCATCTTCGATATTCACCTGTAAAAGGATTCTGTTTTGGGGATCCATGGTGGTTTTCCAAAGCTGCTCGGGATTCATTTCTCCCAAACCTTTGTATCTTTGGATGGTTACTCCGCTGACTTTTTCTGTTTTCTCCAGGTCTTTTTTCGCCTTCTTGCCCTTTTTTTCTCTCAAGATATCGCTGAGAATTTCGGCCTTATCGGCGTCAGTGTAGGCGTATTCCATTCGCTTGCCCGCTTTTATTTGGTAAAGGGGCGGCTGGGCTATGTACAAATGGCCCCCATGTATGATCGGTTGGAAGTAGCGATAAAAAAGCGTGAGCAGGAGGGTTCTTATGTGAGCTCCATCAACATCGGCATCGGTCATGATAATTATGCGATGGTATCTCAGCTTGCTTAAATCGAAATCGTCCGCTATTGCCGTACCCAAAGCTATAATCAGGGATTTAATTTCTTTGGAAGAAAGAATTTTGTCTAGTCTCGCTCTTTCTACGTTAAGTATCTTGCCCCTCAGGGGCAAAATAGCTTGGAAATGCCTGTCTCTGGCTTGCCTTGAAGAACCGCCCGCCGACTCACCCTCAACAATGTATAATTCAGATTCTTCCGGCTTTCTCGAAGCGCAGTCAGCCAATTTGCCAGGCAGAGCCAAACCGTCCAAAGCTCCCTTCCTTAAAACCGTCTGCCTAGCCGCCTTAGCTGCCTTCCTGGCTTTGGCGGTTAAGAGGCACTTTTCAATTATGGCTCTGGCATCCTGGGGATTCCTTTCCAGATAATCGTCCAGGCCGTCAGCCATCACTCCCTCTACAGCCACCTTGGCTTCGGGGTTTCCTAATTTGGCTTTGGTCTGGCCTTCAAACTGAGGCTCTTTGATTTTAACAGAAATCACGGCAGTTAATCCGTCTCTGACGTCATCGCCCGAAAAATTACCGTCGTCATTCTTCAAATAATTATTTTTCTTGGCATAATCGTTCAAAGAACGGGTCAGAGCCGTCCTAAAACCGGTCAAATGGGAACCGCCCTCGCCGGTGTATATATTATTGGCAAAACTTTCTTCATAAGCCTCTCTCTCGTTGGTGTACTGAAAAGCCGCCTCCACGATAATGCCGTCTTTTTCTCCACTAACATAGAAAATGTTGGGATGAGTGGGTTCTATCCCCCTATTCAGATGTTTGACATAGGAACGCAACCCTCCCTCGAAATAAAAGCCGTAGCTGGAATGGGGCAAGCTTCGCTCGTCCTTGACCAGCACCTTGATGCCTTTGGAAAGATAAGCCTGCTGCCTGAGGTGATTTAGAATTCTTTTTAAATCAAACTTTATGTCCTTGAAAATCTCGGGGTCCGGCTCGAAGATGACAGTAGTGCCTGTC
>CAYPPH010000040.1:0-5002 GCA_964412565.1 uncultured Candidatus Saccharibacteria bacterium | reverse complement strand
AGGAGTGATTGGCATTGCTTCTGCTGCCACATTTCTGCCAAACGGAGATGTTCCTACAATAGATGTCAACGGACAGATAATTTCATTTCCTTATACAGACGATAATACGGGAGAGAATCTGATTATCAGGACAAACAAAGAAACTTACACGGAACTTGGCGAGGCTGATGTTTATCTGATGATTGAAAATATAAGCGGAAAAAATCAAGAAGTAAAAATCAAGTTTCTTTTCTCCGATGAAGATAAATCTTTGGTTGAAATCAGCAGATTGGAAAAAGATATTCCTTACGAAGTGATTGTAAATGACTATTCCACTACAACTTATGATTGTTCTTATTACAAGGCGACCAGTTCAACTACGCAAGAGTTGGTTAAGAAAACCTGCGAAAGACGGGAAAAAACAGGAAGCCATCTTGAAACAAGATACAAAGACGAGTGGCAGAAGTTAGAAGATGTTGATAACGAAGCGGAGTTCACCCTTCCCAAAAACAAAACCGCTTATTTCAAAGCCCGAATAAAGTTTCCGTTACACATAAAAGATGAGTTTTTTATAGAGGTTACAGGAGACAAGGGTGGACGGGGAAGGCTTGACCCCTGGATAGACAGTAATTGGAGTTACCGCAGGGAAATAATAGTTGACCCGACAAAAATAGATGATGACCTGACCGATTTTCCAGTTACGGTTTTTATTGATACTTCAATTTATGATGCTTCCAAGTTTAGAGAAGACAATTACGATGTCAGATTTACCGCTTCTGACGGAGAAACAATTTTGAGTTATGAGAGAGAGCAGGCACTTACCACTACAACAGAAGGGATTTATCACGTCAAACTTCCTTCTGTTTCAAGTTCAACTGACGCCACGACAACTTTTTATATTTATTACGGAAATCCTTCGGCTTCCAACGGGGCGGCTACAACGAGTGTTTGGGATAACAATTTTGTGGCAGTTTATCATTTGAGAGAATCTGGAAATGGAACAGCGGGAGAGTATAAAGATTCAACTGCTAATGGAAATGATGGTCAAGGTGGTGGAGGAACTGCGGGACAAATCCCCAGCCAAGTTACCGGGAAATTAGGGAAAGCACAAAGTTTTGATGGTTCTGATGACTGGATTAAGGTTCCTGATTCGGCCTCTCTTTCTGCTCTTACAAAATTAACAATAGAACATTGGGTTAATTCCAATACAGGCAATAATGATAGGGGTGTTACTGTTGGAAAGTTGAATAGTTGGGATCCTCGTGAGTGGTCTTTTATTCTTTACGATATGAGTTCCCAAAGTAAATATTATGCAGCTCTTACTATTTTTGATTGTGATAGTGGGTCTTATGTCGGTCATATTGAAAGGAAAGATACAAATCCTTCTATAACAGATGGTGTTTGGGCACACTGGGTAGGAGTTTGGGCAGGAGGAATATCTGATTCAGGTATTAAGATTTTTAAAGATGGGGTTCAGGTTGATGATACGAACAATGGTGGTGGCACTTTCTCGGCTGTAGAAGATACTACCCAGTATGTTCAGATTGGTGGAGGACAGGTAGATAAATATCAATGGCCAGGCATCATAGATGAGGTTAGAATTTCAAATACTAATCGCTCAGATGCTTGGATAAAAGCCTCTTACAATTCTGGTAATAATACCCTGTTAACCATAGGAAGCGAAGAAACACCATCTCCGCCAGTAGCCGAAGAATACGAAGGAATAATTGATGTGCCGGCGATATGGTAAAACTAATGTAATAATATGGACAAAACAAAAAAAATAATTGCGACATTGGGAATATTGTCAAGTTTAATGGGGGGAAGTTTTTATGCGGGAAGCGAGAGAAACCGCCCCGACTGTGATTTTGTAATTGTAACCGAAGACAAGGAAATATGTTTGACAAGCGAGCAGGTTGAAGCAATTAAGTCGCAAATAGAAATGATACCCTCCGGAACAGGGGGTTTTGGAGGGGTTCGTTTTGGAAAACCGTTATTAAACTTAAAAGAAAATGCCAAAAGTAGTAATTGACAACTGGCTTGGAGGGTTAGCCCCCTCCGACAAAATAGGGAGAGAAAATTCTTATTACTGGGGAGAGGCGGCGAGCCCCATCAGAGATTTTGGATACTTAATGCCTGGAAGCAACACCACTAAAATAGCATATTCAAGCGACGCTTCTCCGATTATAACAAACTATATTAACAGTTGGACGATAGACCCGAAAAACAGCAAATATTATCTTATAGAACATTCGTCAAAAATACATCAGGGGCAACTTATCGGATATACCCTGACCAATGATTCTTACTATCCTCACTCTATTGGAGATGATTTAACGGGGCACAGCGGACACAGCGGTTTTACGGGAGAAGATATTATTATCTATCCCATTGGTTCAACACATTATTTATTCTATTCTTGGAATGACGATACAGACGCAGATATTGGAAGGGCTGAAATAGGAACGGCGACTCCCACCTTTGAAGACGATTATTACACCAACACGCTTGGGGGCAGCGTTCTTACCAAAGGGGTTCCCCATCAATTTTTGGAGTGGCAGGAAAACGGAATGCTTTATTGCACAAACGGAAACAAGTTGATTGAAATAGACGGGATAAATTCAAGTATTGACGATAACGCGTTTACCCTTCCTGTCGGCTGGGTAATAACAAACATATTTGACGCTGGAAATTTAATTGGGATTTGTGCCACCTATACTCCCGGCAGCGGGGTGGCGACCTACGCCTCAAGAGCGGCGGTATTTTTCTGGGACGGGAGTTCAAGCAAATTTCTTAAAAAGATTTCCCTTCCAGATGTAAGAATATGGGCTTCTGTTGTAATAGACGGCATCCCCTATCTTTTGAGCGAAGGGGTTGACAATAAGGGATATATCAGAAAATGGAACGGAACCACCTTTGAGGTAGTTCAGAATATTAACAACAATATTATTTACGGTTATGACCCGCCGGCAACATTCGGGGCTGTGTGCAAATACAAAAACGGTTTCCTTTTTACCACAAACAGGGGAGGGAATATCTACTATTACGGGTCTTATGTGCCTGGCATTTCTCCAGCCCTTTACAATATAAGCAAGGCAAAAGGAACCACATACACTTACGCCATAATGAACATTGCCGGCGTTTGGCTTGTTTCTTCTCAGGTGGGAACAGGCGGGTCAGCAATCTATTATTGGGAGCATCAGGGAGGTGGAGATTACAAGGGTTTCAGGTACAGGTCTTTGTATTACGAGTTTCCGCAGAAAATAAGGGTTAATTATGTTAAAGTTTATTTCAAAACGCTGGAAAGCGGTTGTGATGACGATGTGAAACTTGAAACGGATTACGGAACAACCACAACGCTCGGTTCCATTTCCTACGCTAATGACGGAGCAGTAGAAAACAAAAGATTTAATTGTAAAATTCTTTGCCACAGTTTCAAGGTAATCATAGAAACAGACGGCGGGAATTCTACAAACGGAATCACTTATGCCAAAATAGTTGTTGATTACGACTATGTCGGCGATATTTAATATGGATACTGAAAGGGAAATTAACAACTTAAAAGGAGAAATTGAACTTATGTCAAAGCAAATAAAAGACCTGAAAGGACAAATTGAAACATTGAAAGAACGACCAGCCGAAATAAAAGACCCTGTCCAGTTCATTGACCAGTTAAGAGTTAGGAAAATCTATGACAAGGATTGGAACGAGATGGCTTCTCTTGAATATGTTGGAATAGCCCAGCCGACTTTTAGTTCTCCATCCGCTTCAACCACTTGGGAGGACTGGGACTTGAGTTCTTATGTCAGCGATGACGCCAAATATGCCGAGATAATCATAAGAAACACTGAAGACTATCCTAATCAGGGCGGGGTAAGAAAGAACGGAACTTCGCTCAACAGGCAATTCGTTCTTCCAAACAATTCGGTTTTTAGCGTGACGGTGGAGTTAGACAGCGATATGAAAGTTGAAAGATTTTCAACAGATTTAACATACATAGATTTCAGTATTATCGGATACTGGAAACAAAGGTCTTAAACAAACAAAACTATGGCAGAAAACGAAACATTATTAGAAACAGAGAAAAAAGAAGCCGAAATTGCTCCGGTAGTTGAAACAATGCCAGAAGTTCCAGAAGTTCCAGACCAAGAAACCGAGGCGGAGAGAGTGGCAGACAGAGTGAAGGCAGAGGTTGAATCCGCCATTGGAACAATAGATTATTGGGAAAAGAGGGCTAAAGAATTGGAGAAAGAAATAGCGGCCACGCAAACCAAAAAGAAGAAATTGTTTGAGAGGCTTGTTGCTCCTTCGGAAAAAACTGTTGAGGAAAAACTGGAAGAGGAAATGAAAGAGGCTGGCATTCCGAAAATATCGGAAGATGTAAAAGCCCAAAGATTAAAAGTTGCCAAACTGCAGGGGGAAATGGATAAACTGGAAATGAGATATTTGGGCAAATTGGAAAAATTGGCGGAAAGACCGGGGGGAGAGAGTTGGGCTTCAGCCGAAGAAGCCAGAATAACAAGAGAATACAAAAGAGAAAAGGCTTATATGGCGGCGGAATTGAGCGCCCAAGCGGCTGTTTTGCAGGCATTGCAAAACAATTTAGTTGATGCCAGAAACTTGGTTGAAGATGCCATCAAGGCGTTTTCTTATGACCAAGAACAAAACAGAAGAAGGTTGGAATACATATTGGAATACCACCAAGATTATCTTAATGAGTTGGGGAAAGAGTATAGAACGGTTTTTTCTAACGCATTAGAAGAAGCCCGCAGAAAAGAAGAGGAAACCAAAGAAAATCTTAGGCTTGTCGGCAACTTAATGCTTGAAAACCCGAGGGCTGGAATAAAAATCACCGATACCCCAGAAGAAGCAATTGAAAAAGCAAAAAGTTATTTGGCGGCTCAGCCCGAAAAAATAGAAAGACCATTTGTAAGAGAAATTGAGGGGAAATTGTATCAGTGGAACGAAGCTACTGGAACTTGGGAGAAGGCGCCGGGAGTATCCCCGTTTAGCGAGGCAGACT
>CAYPPH010000039.1:0-5160 GCA_964412565.1 uncultured Candidatus Saccharibacteria bacterium | reverse complement strand
AAATGGAGGAAGAAAGGCTGTTGCGCCTGACCGAAGCAGAATACCAGAAGTTTCTTAAAGAGAGGGAAAAAACTCAGCTGAAAGCTCAAGAGATACGGGAAAGAATTTTTGAATTGATCGGCGTACCCAAAGCTCCGACTTTCGGGGAAGCCCTGGAAATCGCCAATTACGTGGAGAGCGTTACGGGAGTCAGGCCGGCTCTTTTGTTGGCCGTTCTTACCCAGGAATCCAATATCGGCAAAAATGTTGGGCAGTGCTATTTAAAAAACCCGTCTACGGGAGACGGAGTAGTGATATATAACGGCAAGGAAGTGACCAGGGTAATGAATCCTACCCGTGATGTTCCTCATTTTATAGAAATTACCAAGTCTTTGGGCAGGGACGCTTACAGCACTCCGGTTTCTTGCCCTATGAGCATCGGCTGGGGAGGAGCCATGGGCCCCGCTCAGTTCATACCTTCAACTTGGACTTTATATAAAAGCAAGATTGCCCAAGTGGCGGGAAAAACTCCCGATCCTTGGAACATCAAAGACGCTTTTTTGGCATCCGGCATTTATCTTAAAGATTTGGGAGCTGCGACGAACGAATTCATAGCCGTTATGAAATACTTTTCCGGCGCCAACTGGTCCAAGTGGGAAGAATTTTACGGTAGGTCGGTTTTATCAATAGCCGAGCGGTACGAACTGGACATCGCCAAGCTGGAGTAGCTTACTCCAAGCCGGCTTCCGAGAGAGCTTTTATTATAGGGTCGAGATTTCCTTCCATAATGGATTCGATATTGTGGAAAGACTTTTGAATTCGATGGTCGGTTACTCGGTCCTGGGGAAAATTGTAGGTTCTCACCTTATCGGCTCTTCTGGCCCGTTTAATCTGGGCCTTTCTTTTTTGGCCCATTTTTTCCAACTCCTGTTCTTCTTTTATTTCTTGAATCTTGGCTAATAAAATGTCCATGGCGTTTTCCTTGTTTTGCTGAAGGTTTCTTTCGGCCTGAGAAGTCGCGGCTATACCTGAAGGCAGGTGGACTATTCTGACGGCGGTCATTCTCTTGTTGACGTTTTGGCCTCCCGGCCCGCCCGACTTGGAAACCTCAACTTTAAGATCGGCCGGGTTTATATGAATTTGGGTTTTCTTGGGTTTGGGCAGAACGGCCACGGAAACCGTGGAGGTGTGCACTCTGCTAGATTTTTCCGTTTCAGGTATCCTCTGTACCCGGTGCACTCCGCCCTCATGCTGCATTTTGGAAAAAACGTCGCTGTCTCCGCCTGGGCGGGCAGGTTTCAACTCAAAAGTTATTTGCTTGAAGCCTCCGATTTCCGTGGGCTGAGAATCCAAAGTTTTCATTCGCCACTTTTGGTTGGCTGCGTACCTTGAATACATGCGGAAAAGGTCGGCTGCAAACAGGGCCGATTCCTGGCCTCCGGCCCCCGCTCTTATTTCAACGATTATCGATTCAGGCTGACTGCCAGGCTTTTCTCTTTTAAACATCTGCTCAAGCTCTTTCTGTAGGGCTTTTTCTTTTTCCTGCAGCTGGCCCAATTCGCTCTGGGCCAAAGAAACCAGGTCGGTTTCTTCTTGGGCTTTGATGATTTCCTTGTTTTCCGCGATTTTCTTTTCTATTTCCTTTATTTCTTCCTGTTTTTGGATTATTTTTTCCAATTGGGCCTTCTTTTTGGAGAGCTCTTCCATTTTTTCCCAATTGGAAATCAGCTCAGGATCGCTGAGCTGGTTTAACACTTCTTGATATTCCTTTTTTATTTCCTCAATATCGGCCATTACTTCTTTTTCCCTTTTTTCTGGAATTCCGCTTTCTTTTGCATTCTCTTTCTGAATTTTTCCACTCTTCCCATAGTGTCTACCATTTTTTCCTTGCCGGTATAGAAAGGATGACAAGCTGAGCAAATTTCAACATCGATGTACTCTTTAGTAGAGCCCACCTGAAAAGTGTTGCCGCAGGCGCACTGCACCCTGGCATTATTGTAGTACTTCGGATGTATATCTTTTTTCATATATTCTATTTTACTAAATCCTGCCGAAAAATCAAGGGTGCACCCCGTTAGAAGTCCTGGTCAGAAAAAAATAAACTATTTTTTTTCTGCTTATAACTAATCGAGGTTTATAAAAAGTACGGCTGTGTTTTTATTAGTGATGTGATTGGCAGTAAACGTACTTCTAATCGGGGTGGATTGTCGTTCCCTCGAATTTTCCGTTCTTAACGATGCTCTTTAAGTTTTTTAAATCGGTTCCTTTGGCCACTATTACAGTGATGCCATATTTCTGGGCGGCCTTGGAGGCGATAGGATCAAAGGGCACGTTCATGCCGGGAGACCATTTAGCGCTGATTAATTTACGGTAATCTTTCCAGGTGATTCTCTCAATCGGCCTTTTGTTCCTGTCGTAAACATGGGTGATATTAGAGGCATTGATCATTTTTTTAGCCTTGAACCTCTTTGCCAAAAGCACGGCATCGTAGTCGGTGGAAAAGCCCGGCACCCAGCCGGAAGCTATGAAAAGCAAATGTTTGTTTCTTTTAATGGGTTTGTGGGGGCTGTCCAGAACTACGGGGTAGGCCTCTTTTTTGAAAATGGTTCTGAGAAGATGAGCGTTGATGCGGGTGGCGTGCACTCCCAGCCAGTCCTTGTCCTCATCGGTCAATTTGCTGATTTTGGAGGCGGCCTGCTGATAATGCCTGGCTGTGGCTCCTCCGCCCGTCACCACGATTACCTTTCTTTTCTCTTTGAGAAGGCGCAAAATAAATTCCTTAAACTTCTTAAGGAATGCCACTTGGATTTTATCCGGCACTATGATAGAACCTCCTAGGGAGATAACGACGGTATTTTTCATCCCTTTCACTCTACCATCTTTTCTTTTTTTTGAGAATATGGTATATTAAGAATCGAGTTATACATATGGTAGAAACCAAAGAGAAAACCAAGAAAGTTGATTTCAAACTGGACCCTGAGAAAATGGCTCAGGCCGGTCTTCATTTTGGACACAGGACTTCCAGAATTCATCCCAAAATGCAGCCCTACTTGTTCGGCTCCAGAAACAACGTTCATATCATTGATCTGGAAAAGACCAAAGAAAAAATGATCCAGGCCCTGGAATTTGTTGGGAGTCTGTTAGCTGAGGGTAAGACACTGCTGCTGGTTGGCACTAAAGTCCAGATTAAGGACTTGGTGGAAAGAACGGGCAGGGAAACGGGCTTGCCCTACGTGTCGGAGCGCTGGCTGGGAGGAACCTTTACCAATTTCCCAAGCATGCTGAAAAGGATAGAATACTATAAGGAGCTGGAAAGGAAGAAAAAAGAAGGGGAATGGGAAAAGTATACCAAAAAAGAGAAAGCCAAAATGGATCAGGAATTGAAAAGATTGGATATTAGGTTCAGAGGAATCAAAAACCTTAAAGGGCTGCCTGAGGCCATTTTTGTCTGTGACATGAAAAAGGATGAGCTGGCTATTAGAGAAGCCAAGCAGAAGGGGATTAAAGTGATAGCCATAGCCGACACTAACGTAGATCCGACTCAGGTTGATTATCCCATTCCAGCCAATGATGATGCCATCTCGTCCGTGGAATACATCTTGGACAAGTTAAAAGAAGTGGTTTTAAAGAATAAAAAATGATGGCTAAAATAAGCATTGAGGATGTCAAAAAACTCAGGGAAGAAACAGGTGTTTCCGTGACCGATTGTCAAAAAGCTTTGGAGGAAACTGAGGGCGATTTTGACAAAGCCAAGGATGTTTTGAGGAAAAAAGGCATGGAGCTGGCCGGCAAACGAGCTGGCAGAGAGGTGGCTCAGGGCATTATTGACAGCTATATTCATCCCAATAAGAAAGTCGGAGTTTTGCTGGAATTGAGGTGCGAATCGGATTTCGTGGCCAAATCTCCGGACTTCCAAAATTTGGCCCATGAACTCTGTCTGCAGATAGCCGCCATGGCGCCGCTTTTTGTCAAAGAAGAAGACATTTCAGAAGAATTGCTGGACAGAGAAAAGAAAATCTACAAAGAACAGTCCTCAACTTCGGGCAAACCCCAAAAAGTGGTTGACCAGATAATCGAGGGCAAACTGAAAAAGTATAAGGAAGGTGTTTCTCTATTGTCTCAGCCCTGGATTAAAGACCAGACAAAAACAATTAAGGACTTGCTTGACGAATCGGTCGCCAAAATCGGTGAAAACATCGTTATTAAATCCTTTGCCAGGTACGAAATATAGCTATATATAGCTATGGTGGAAATAATCTTAGCCATAATCTTATTTGTCAGTTTGCTGGGTCTGTGTGTGATCCTGTCCAGAAAGATTCCGGTTCTGACAGGTCTTCCGGAAGCTCCAAAAAGCGGTGAGCCTCTGGCTGTCAGACTGAGAAAACAGGTTCAGACCCTGCCGGGGTCAGACACCATCAACTACGAGCTCTATTTGCAAAAGCTTCTCTCCCGCATCAGAGTGCTAACCATGAAAACCGAGCAGAAAACCGGCATCTGGCTGGAGAAGCTGCGCAAAAGGAACAACCAGAAGGTTAACCACAAAAAAGACAGCTATTGGGAGGAGTTGAAAAGGGCCAAGGACGGAAAGTAAATGCCGAGATAGCTCAGCGGTAGAGCAACTGTTTTGTAAACAGTAGGTCGCGAGTTCGAATCTCGCTCTCGGCTCTTGACACTGCTTTGGAAAGATAATAGAATGGAAAGTAGGTAATTATACACAAAATATGGGTGATTGGGGCCATTAAAACAGAATAAAAAGAAGACATCAAAAATAAAACCGTGAAGGTACCTAATTTGATTGGATGTCTTCACGGTTTTGTTTTCTAGAAAACAAAACCTGCACCTTGAAAATTGATTCACTAAATTTAGTTTTTTAGAGTTGCTCCGACTCTAAGTGTAGCGAAAGCTACTTTATTTTGAGAGTTTGATCCTAGCTCAGGATGAACGCTGGCGACGTGGATAAGGCATGCAAGTCAAGGGACCCGCCCTCGGGTGGGGACCGGCAGACGGGTTAGTAACACGTAGATACTTTCCCCATTCACGGGCATAATCCGCCGAAAGGCGGACTAATTCCCGATAGTTCCCTCGCGGGTAAAGCTCCGACGTTATGTTGGAGCGGAATGGGATAGGTCTGCGGCCTATCAGCTTGTTGGTAGGGTAACGGCCTACCAAGGCGATGACGGG
>CAYPPH010000038.1:0-5272 GCA_964412565.1 uncultured Candidatus Saccharibacteria bacterium | reverse complement strand
AACTTAAACCAGACTGCGCGAAAACAATTTATTACCATAAATTTTTTCGCCACTGGTTTCTGACGGGGTATGGTAAAGAAAGCGATTCTTTTGGTGGCGGAACTGAGAACGAGATTTCTGCCGCTTTCAAAAGCGGTGCCCAAGGAATTCTTGCCCTTGGTGGACAAGCCCATAGTTCAGCATCTTTTGGAAGAAGCTATGGCTTCCGGAGTGGAGGAGGTGGTTTTCGTGATTTCTCCGGGAAAGAAAAAGGAAATCACTAACTACTTCAAAAAGTCTCCTAAGCTGGAAAAAACACTCAAAGAAAAGAAAAAGGAGAACCTTTTGGAAGAGATTAAGCGCTTGGAAGAGATTTCCCAGAAAATGAGTTTTTCCTTCGCTATTCAAAAAGAACAGCTGGGAGACGGCCACGCCATTTTGCAGGCCAAAAAATTGGTTCAAGAGCCCTGCGCCGTCTTTTTTACAGACGACATCGTAGTGGATACCAAGATCCCTTGCCTAGCTCAATTGGGGCAGGTTTTCAAAACTTGCCAAAGGCCCCTGGTAGCTTTAAACAAACTTCCCAAAGAAAAGCTCTCACATTACGAGATAGCGGCTGTCGAAAAAATCGCTTCCCGCGTCTACAAAATAAAAAAGATCGTGGAGAAGCATTCCATTGAATCACCTCCTTCCGACTTGGCGGTAGTGGGCAGATACATCATCACTCCCGATGTTTTTGATTATTTAAAGAAGCAAAAGCCCGCTTTCAAGGGAGAAATACTTTTAGCTGATGCTTTGGAGTCCATGGTTGAAGATGGTAAAATGGTTTACGGCTACGAAATTGAGGGCAAGTGGCTGGAGTGTAGTGACATTTACCAGTGGCTGCAATCCAATTTTTATGCTGCCCTGCAGCATCCAAAATACGGCCAAGACCTGAAAAAATACTTAAAGGGGGTATAATAATTAAATTTAAAGATTATGGCTATTATATCATTGTTGGAAAAAGATCAAGCAGCTCAAGCTGCCAAGGAGGTTTACGAGAAATTCGAAAAGGAGGGCAAACAGGTGCCAGAATGGGTTAAGGTAATGGCTCATCGTCCGGAAATTCTCAAAGAATTCTTTGAGTTGTTCAAAGTGGTCATGGGACCGGGCAAAATTGAGAGCCTACTCAAATGGAAAATCGCTTACACTGTTTCTGATACTCTCAGATGCCCCTTCTGTGTCGATGTTACTGTCAAAATGATGAAGACTCTGGGAGCTGATGGGCAGATTATTGAGAAGACGAAGGGGGGCAGGGAGATACCAGAAAAAGAAAAGCAGTTATTGGAGCTGGTCAAAGAGGTGACCACAGAAGCTCAGGTCTGCAATCAGGAGCTTTTCAAACAATTAAAAGAAAACTTCTCCGAAGAGCAAATAGTGGAAATCGTTTCCATTATCGGCCTTTTCAATTATATCAACCGTTTCAATAATACTTTCTGTATTTTACCCGAATAGCTATGCCAAAAATGTACGATTTAATTATTATCGGCGGGGGGCCGGCCGGGATTACCGCCGGAATTTACGCCGTCCGCCACAAGCTGGAGGCCTTAATGATAACCAAAGGGTTTGGCGGGCAGATGGCCAGGAAAGCGGTGGCCATTGAAAACTATCCGGGGTTTGAAAATATTTCGGGAGCCGACCTGGTGGAAAAGTTTGTTGGGCAGCTTAAAAAGCATGACATTGAGATAATTAAGGACTCGGTTAAAAGAGTTAAGAAAAAAGGAGAACAATTTGAGGTGGAAACCAGTCAGGAGGGCAAATACCAGAGCAAAACCGTGCTGGTAGCTACCGGAGCCGACCCCAGGCCTTTGGAGGTGCCGGGAGAGAAAGAGTTCATCGGCAAGGGTGTTTCCTACTGCACCACCTGTGACGCTCCCTTGTTTGTCCAAAAGACCGTGGTTGTTGTGGGTGGGGGCAATGCCGGCTTTGAGGCTGCCATAGCCATACAAAAGCACGCCAAGAAAGTGTATATTCTGGAGTTCGCCTCACAAATCAAGGCTGACGAAAGCAACCAAAAAAAGGCGAAAGAAACGGGCAAGATAGAGGTAATTACTTCGGCCGCTTTAAAGAAAATCGAGGGGGACAATTTCGTTCAGTCCATCACTTACCAGGACCGTAAGTCAAATGGGGAAAAGAAACTTTCAGTTGAAGGGGTATTCGTGGAAATAGGCAACGTGCCTGCTACCGGTTTTGTCAAGGAGCTGGTAGAATTCAACCAGAAGGACGAAATCAAGATTGACCCCAAAAACAACCAAACAAAGACGCCGGGTCTGTATGCTGCTGGCGACGTTACCGAAGTTGAGCACAAGCAAATTGTCATAGCTTGCGGCGAGGCAACAAAAGCCGTCCTCTCCATTTATGACCATTTGGAAAAAGGAAAGTAATTCGCTTACTCTCATTGCATGCCAAACTCTCAAATCAAATCAATAAAAGCCAGGGAAATTTTGGATTCCAGGGGTCTGCCCACAGTGGAGGTTGACTTGGCTACAGAAAGCGGAGTTTTTCGTGCTGCCGTTCCCTCGGGAGTTTCCAAAGGGAAAAAAGAGGCGGTGGAATTGAGAGACGGAGGGGAAAGATATTTGGGCATGGGGGTGAAAAAAGCCATTAGCAACATAAACAAGGAGATAACTCCCAAAATCGTTGGCAAGGATGTCACCCAGCAGGAAGAAATAGACCGCTTGTTGATTGAGCTGGACGGCACGGACAAAAAATCCAGATTGGGAGCCAACGCTTTGCTGCCCGTTTCTCTGGCTGTCTGCCGGGCGGGAGCGGCAGCTCAGAATGTTTTTCTCTGGCAGTGGATTGCCAAGCTGGCTGACACGGAACCCAAACTGCCCCATCCTTGTTTTCTTTATATGGAGGGAGGGCTGCACGGCCGAGGGGATATGGATACGCAGGAAATCATGGGCTTTTTGCCAGACATCTCCTTCAGAGAGCAGATTCAATGGGGAACCGAGATTTATCACAATCTGAGAGAGGTTCTGGCCGGAAAATTCGGCAAATCTTCTGGCAATGTCGGACTGGAAGGGGGCTTTACTCCCCCCGTCCAGGAAACTGGCGAAGCTCTGGATGAGCTGATGAAAGCCGTTAAAAAGAGCGGGCAAGGGAACTTTAAAATAATTCTGGACATGGCCGCTTCCACTTTTTTCAGGGAAAGCCAGTATCATTTTGAAGGGGAGACGCTTGACCGAAACGGCCTTCTGAATTTTTACAAACAGCTTAAAACCAAATATCCTTTAGCCGGAATAGAAGACCCCGCGGCCGAAGAAGATTTTGAGGGCTTTCAAGAAGTCACCGAGAAACTGGGCGGAGACATGGAAATAATAGGGGACGATCTTTTAACCACTAATCTGTCGCGCATCCAAAAAGCGATAGACAAAGCCGCCTGCAACGCCCTGATTCTTAAACCCAACCAAGTGGGCACCCTGACCGAGGCCCTGCTGGCTGGCAAATACGCCCTGGACAACGGCTGGCAAGTTTTCGTCAAGCACAGATCGGGCGAGACCAACGACACCTTTATTGCGGATTTGGCCGTCGGCTTGGGATCGGGCTGGCTGATGGCCGGTGCCCCGCAGAGAGGAGAAAGGGTGGCTAAATACAACAGATTATTGAGAATAGAAGAAGAATTAAAATAACACATGGCGAAACTAATTTTATTAAGACATCTCAAGTCGCAATGGAACAAAGAGAACAGATTTACTGGCTGGACCGATGTTCCTTTATGTCAGGAAGGCATTGAAAGCGCCGAAGAAACCGCAAAAAAGATTCCAGACATTAAAATTGACAAGGTTTACACCTCTCCTTTGAAAAGGAACATGGACAGCGTTTCCCTGGTTTTGAAAAAGCTCGGCAAAGAAGATTTGCCGGTTGTAGCTGATAAGGCGCTGGACGAAAGGAATTACGGACAGCTGCAAGGGCTCAACAAAGACGAAATAAAAAAGAAGTACGGGGAAGAGCAAGTAAGACTGTGGCGAAGGAGCTGGTCTGTGGCTCCTCCCCAGGGGGAAAGCCTGAAAGACGTCTTTGAAAGAGCTGTACCCTTTTTCAAAGAGCACATTGAGAAGGATTTAGAGAGAGAGAAGAATATTTTGGTGGTAGCCAGTCACAATTCCCTGCGGGCGATAATAAAGTACATTGAGAAAATATCAGACGAGGACATTATCAATGTTGAGGTTCCATACGCTGGTTTGATCGAATACGAGTACGATAAGGGAGTTTACAAGAAAATCAATTCCTATTAGAATAAATTATATGACCAAAATACAAAACCTTAATCCAATCGCTCTTATCGTTGTCGTTCTGGTAGCCGGAGTGCTGCTGGGATATTTTGGCTCAGGCCAGTTGACCTTTGGCAATCTTTCTCCGGAAGCTGCCGGTGAGAAGTCAATCAACTTTATCAATCAAAGCATTGTTCAGAAGGGGATAACCGCCTCTTTATTGGAGGTGATGGATATGGACCAGTATTCTCTTTATAAAATCCATCTGAAGATAGAGGAAACAGGACAGGAATACGATTCATATATCACCAAAGACGGCAAGCTCTTTTTCACCAGCGGCATCAATATGAGTGAAGTGGAAGCAGCACAGGAAGAGGAAACAGAAGAAACCGGCCAAGAAGAGCGGTCTGCTGAAGGGTTGGCTTCTTTTGCCCAGTGCCTGACTGACGAAGGACTGAAGTTCTATGGCTCTAAGTCCTGCGGCTGGTGCCAAAAGCAGAAAGAGTTGTTCGGAGACGCTTTCCAGTACGTTACTTATGTGGAATGCCTTGACTCTGAAACTCAACAGTGGAGCGAAGAATGCAAGCAGGATGAAATTACCGCCACTCCCACTTGGGAAATTGGAGGAAAAAAGAGTTCCGGCTACAAGACTTTGGAGCAGTTGTCCGAGCTTTCCGGCTGCTCTCTGTGATAAATAATTAATTTTTAAATTATGCCAAAAGTAAAAGTATATTCCACGCCAACATGTCCTTACTGCGTCACTCTCAAGGAGTTCTTAAAAGAGAACAATATTGAGTTTGAAGACATTAATGTGGCTGAAGACGCCAAAGCCCGGGAAGAAATGGTTCAAAAAACCCAGCAGATGGGAGTACCGGTTATAGAAATAGATGGAGAAATGGTGGTAGGATTCGATAAAGAGAAGATTAAAAACCTATTAAATATTAAAAGCTAAAATAGCTATAGAATACGAAAAATTACGAATATACGAATACGTTTTCGTATATTAGTATAAAATTCGTATTTCGTAGCCAAATTAT
>CAYPPH010000037.1:0-5334 GCA_964412565.1 uncultured Candidatus Saccharibacteria bacterium | reverse complement strand
GGCTCCTCTTTTGGTTTTTCTTTTTTTTCTTTCTCCATGTTTAGCAGTTTTCCAAGAATTTAATTACAGAATCAACCAGCCCAATGTTCCTATCATAGGCCATTCTCTTGGGTCCGGCAATCATTAAAAATCCTCTTTCCCTGCGGGAGAATCGGCAGCAGGCTGTAATCATACCAAAATCACTCTCTTTGGAAAAAGGATTTTCCCTGCCGATGTAAACTTGAATTTGAGAGGGGCTTTCTGAAAGAAATTCATCGATGCTTTCTTCAAGTTCATCCAGCATATGAGTCAAACGAGAAGCCAAATCCCCTCTTTTGAATTCCGGCTCTCGGAAAATTTCCCCCCAACCCTCTTTCCAGAGAAGCTTTTGCTCTGCCAGATAGCTCAAGGCCAAATTGGAAGAGCGCGTGGCCAAAAGACGAGTCAAATCGTGAGTGAATTTAAAGATGTCTTCTGTCTCTTTCTCCAGCTCTATTTCAAATTCCCTCAAACCCTTTTCCAAGAGGCTGTCAACGAAAAACCTGTAGCCCTTGTCGGTGGGAGTCCTGCCGGCTGAAGTGTGGGGCTGGTAAAGATAGCCCTTGTCTGTCAGCTGCTGCATTTCGTTCCTGATGGTGGCAGAGGAAACATTGAGGTTGCATTTCTTTTCCAGCAACTGAGAACTGACAGGCTGAGCCTGACTAATGTATTCCTTAATAATCCTGTTTAAAATTTGGGATTGCCTTTCCGTCATCATAATTTATTGTAATAACTTAGCACTCTAATGTCAAGAGTGCTAACAGCTACCCGTTTATCCACATATGGAAGATCTCCGGTTGCTCGGCTTAGCCGAGCAACTTACGTTAGTTATCCACAGGAATTTGTCTTTCTCCATGTCCTTTTTTACGCTTTTTATGTTAAAATATATCAATGCGCCAAATCATCAAGGGGCCGCAAATCACCTGGGTGGACATTCAAGATCCCACCCAAGACGATATCAGATATCTTAAGGGGAAATTCAAATTCCATCCCCTGGTTTTGGGCGAGCTCATTCCTCCCGGACACCGCCCCAGAGTGGAACACCACGACAACTATCTTTTCATGAGTTTCTACTATCCCGTCTACAACAAAGAAAAGAGAGAAACCCGCTCCAGGGAATTGGACATCATCGTCACCAAAGACACGGTGGTCACCAGCCATTACCGCTCCATACTTCCCCTAAAAGCCCTTTTTGACAGCTGCAATCTTTACAAAGAATCAAGAGGGGCATATATGTCTGGCACCACCGGCATTTTGCTTTTTTACATATTGAGCTCATTCTGGAAGACCTGCCTGACAAAACTGGTGCAGATTGACAAAAGACTGAATCAAATAGAGAGAGACATTTTCCGGGGCAAAGAAAGAGAAATGGTTATGGAAATTTCCTACGTTAAAGCCGACATTATTAATTTCTGGAGAATAATTGAGCCGCAGGGAGAAATACTGGAATCCTTGACCACAGAAGGAGAAAAGTTTTTTGGCAAGGAAATGAGCCCCTACTTTGCCGATATCCAGGGAACCTACGGCCAAGCCTGGAACAGCCTGAAGACCTATAAGGAAACCATACTGGCCCTGGAAGACACCAACCAGTCGCTACTTTCCACTAAGACCAATGAAATCATCAGAATCCTGACGGTTTTTTCCGTCATTGTTCTGCCCCTGACCCTGATGGCCAGCTTATGGGGAATGAATATTCACCTTCCTTTCGCCGAATCCGGTATTGGTTTTTGGATAATTGTGGGTGTGATGGCTTTCTTGACGAGCTTCATGTTTTTCTATTTCAAGAGAAAAGGATGGCTTTAGGAAATAAAAAAACTTTTTGCATTCTACTGCTAATCATCGCCTTAGCGTGCTTTTTTAGGCTCTATCACTTGGATTCCGTACCTCCTGGCATTTACGCCGATGAAGCGATGAACGCCAACGAAGCTGCAATCTCGCCGGGAAAGCTTTTTTACGAATCCAATAACGGCAGAGAAGGGCTTTTCGTCAATCTTATAGCTCTGAGTTTTTCCGTTTTCGGCATTTCCATTTGGTCGTTCAAGCTGATTTCCGCTTTAGCTGGAACAGCAACGGTAATGGGCATCTATCTTTTGGGCAAAGAGACGTTCAAAAGAAATGAAGCTGGGCTCCTGGCCGCTTTCTTTTTGGCTGTTTCCTTTTGGCACGTCAATTTCTCCAGAACAGGGTTCAGGGCGATACTTGTTCCCTTGGTAATGAGTTTTTCTTTCTACCTCCTGCTTAAAGGCATTAGAACCGGCAAAATGAGCAATTTTGCGATAGCTGGCATCGTTTTCGGACTGGGATTTCATACCTACATATCTTTCCGGCTGGCCGTCCTCATTCTTCCTTTATTTCTGGCAGCATTTCTCTGGTGCCGCTTCAAAAACAGAGGACAATTCAAAAAATCACTTGTCGCCTCGGCCGTCTTCCTGGCTTTCATTTTCCTGGTAGCTCTGCCCATAGGCGTATACTTCCTGCAAAATCCGGACAGCTTTATCAGCAGGGCCACCGGCGTTTCCATATTCAGCCAAGACAATCCGATATATTCTTTCTTAAAAAGCCTGGGGGCGCATCTGGCAATGTTCAATTTCTACGGGGACAGCAATTGGCGGCATAACTTTTCTGGAGAACCCCAGCTCTACTGGCCTGTAGGAATTCTTTTCTTAATGGGACTCTGGGTTTCCGTAAAAAAGCTTGTTTCCTCTTTCAAGTCCAAAGACGAACAGGAACTTGGCGCCTACGTCCTGCTGCTTAGCTGGCTTTTCATAATGCTTTTGCCGGGAATACTGACTTACGAGGGCGTTCCCCATGCCTTGAGAACCATAGGCTCCGTAATCCCCGCCTATCTTCTGGCGGGACTGGGCGCCTGGAAAACTTATCTTTTTTTAAGCAAGAAAGTGAAAAACAGAGCGCTCTTTGTTTTAACTTGCTGGCTGTTTATCGCCGCAGTCGCTTTCATTCAATTCGACAAATATTTCTTCGACTGGGGCCAAAAGCCGGAAGTTAAGGCCGCTTTCAACAAAGATTACACCGAAATAGGCCGCTACCTAAATTCCCTCCCCGAAGAAACCGAAAAATACGTAATTGTCAACGAATTGGATTCTCCTCTCTACGGAATATCAATACCCGGTCAAACCCCGATGTTTATAGAAAGAACGGAGTACGGCAGACTGCGGGCCGACTACATTACCGCAAAAGACCTGGACAAGATAAAAACGGACGGCCCGACGGTAATCATACCGCTTTATGACAAAGGCATGGAGGAAGAATTAAAAGAAAGATTTAACAATATAAAAATTGAGGAAAAAGAATACTTTAAATCGTATATAATACCGTGATATCTGACAGATCAACTAATTTATTGGCCGCCGCCCTTCTGCTGGTTCTTTTTTGGACAGCCTTGCTGAGCATGGACGGCACTTCTTTGACTTTTGACGAACTGGCTCATATTCCGGCCGGCTATTCTTACCTCACTCAGAAAGACTACCGCATAAATCCCGAGCATCCCCCTCTGGTCAAAGACTTGTCGGCTGTTCCCCTTCTTTTCCAGGATTTGAATTTTCCCGGGCAAAGTTCCGCTTGGAAACAGGAAGCAACGGCTCCCGCCTGGTGGGTGCAGTTCGATCTGGGAACGGAGTTTATTTACAATTCCCAAAATTCTCCGACCGACATAATATTCTGGGCCCGCTTCCCCATGATTTTACTTTTGCTGCTCCTGGGATGGTTTCTTTTCAAATGGGCAAGGAAACTGGGGGGCAATCCGGTCGGACTGGGAGTGCTGGCCCTGTTTTCTTTCTCCCCCGCACTCATCGCCCACGGCCGCCTTGTCACCACCGATGTGGGAGCGGCTTTCGGAGCTGTTGTTGCCACCTATTTTTGGATTAAATTCCTGAGAAACCCAACCAAGCTTAACGTTCTTTGGGCCGGAGTGTTTTTCGGGATAGCTATGCTGATAAAGTTCTCTCTTGTCCTTCTGATTCCCTTTTTCGGCCTGCTGGCCGTCATCTATCCCCTTTTATTGAAAAAAAACAAGGTTTCAGTGCTTAAAGAATATCTGTCAAAAGCTGTGGTTGCCGGAATAATCGGAGTGGTTCTGGTAATCTACCCCGTATATTCCTTCCACACTCTCAATTATCCCTCAGAACACCAACTGAGAGATACTGCTGCCGACCTGACGCCAAACCAAATTACTCCCTTGAAAAACTTGACCGTATGGATGTCAGACAAGCCGATCATCAGGCCTTTGGCTCAGTATGCCAGAGGGCTGCTGATGGCCACCCAACGGACCAGTTTTGGCAACACCACCTATTTTATGGGCCAAATTTCGGCTGAGGCCTGGTGGTACTATTTCCCCGTGATATATTTTCTGAAAATACCCCTGGCCTTTCACCTGTTAACCTTAATCTCTTTAGCGGGCTGCCTCTTCCTGCTTTTTAGGAGGAAGTTTGCCGGCTGGCTGAGAAATAATTTTACCGCTTTCGCTTTCTTGCTCTTCCTGGCCATTTACTGGTCAACCGCTATGATCGGCAATCTCAATATCGGCATCAGGCACTTAATTCCGGTTCTCCCCTTTACCTATCTCCTGGTTGTTTTGGGTGCAAAAACCATTTGGGATAATATTAATTCCCAAAAAGGCAAAATGATTTTCGGCTCCCTTATCCTCCTGCTTTTTGCTTGGTATGTGTCTTCTTCTCTGGCAGCTTACCCCGACTACATCCCTTACTACAATGAAATTGCCGGCGGAAAAGAAAAAGGATACCGGTACGCCGTTGACTCAAACTACGACTGGGGCCAGGATTTTTACCGCCTCCTGGCTTTCGTGGAAAGCAATAAAATAGAAAAGGTGCATCTGGACTATTTTGGCGGAGAGAGCCCCGAATACTGGCTGGGAGAGAAGCATATAAAGCTTAATCCTCGGGAAATAAAAGAACCGCCCCAAGGATGGGTGGCGGTTTCCATAAACCAGCTTATGGGCGGCATAGCCGAACCGGTTCCCGGCTTTGACCAGGAAACGGGCTACTACGACTGGCTGAAGGGTAAAGAGCCTGCGGCCCGGGCCGGCCAGTCCATATTCATCTATCACCTGCCCTAGCTACAAGCCCCGTTAGAAATTTGCTTCTAAACATTCTCGCGAAGTGCGAGTGGCGAACAGCCACACCCCGTTTTAGGCGCAGCGCTTCGCCCAACAAGGAAAGCACCTATTCGGTGCACGCACTGCGCAAAATAATTCACTGGCAAATTTCTAACGGGGCTTGTAATATACGCGGGTAAAGCGCAGGTCAATGTATTCCAAACTCTCCCTTTCTTCGGGAGAGA
>CAYPPH010000036.1:0-5337 GCA_964412565.1 uncultured Candidatus Saccharibacteria bacterium | reverse complement strand
CGCCGAACTTTCCGAAAAAGAAGTAAAAAATAGGCTGGCTGAGGGCAAAACAGCTGTAATCAGGTTTAAAACATCCGATAAAAAGGTTTCTTTCAATGACTTGGTGAGAGATAAAGTGGAATTCGATGCTTCCTTGTTCGGCGATTTCGTCATCGCCAAAGATCTGGACACCCCTTTGTATAACTTTGCCGTTATCATTGACGACTACGAAATGGAAATCAGCCATGTTATTCGGGGAGAAGACCACATCTCCAATACTCCAAAACAGATTCTAATCCAGGAAACTCTGGGCTTCCCTCAGCCGCAATACGCTCATTTGCCCTTAATCCTTGGTCCCGACAAAAGCAAGCTTTCAAAAAGACACGGAGCAGTTTCCTTGACAGATTATCGCAATCAAGGATATTTGCCGGAAGCCATGGTCAATTTTATGGCTTTCTTGGGATGGAATCCGGGAGACGACCGGGAAATCTTTTCGTTAAAGAGCTTGGTCAAGGAGTTTTCCCTGGACAGAGTGCAGAAAGGGGGAGCGGTATTCAACATCCAGCGGCTGGATTATCTTAACGGCTTTTACATCCGGCAGAAATCCTTGGACAAGCTGGTTGAGCTCTCCATTCCTTTTCTGGTCAAAGCCGGAATTGTCAAGGAAGCGGGGGTCAGTAAGGAGAATTTAAAGAAAATCATCGCTCCGTACAAAGAACGGCTTAAAAAATTGTCCGAACTGCCGGAATTGGTGGGCTTCTTCTTTAAGGAAAAGCTGGACTACGATAAGGAACTTTTAAGGTGGAAAGGCATGGAAGACAAGGAATTGAAAGCTTCTCTTGACAAGTCAGAAAAAATATTATCTGAAATCAAAAAAGACAATTTCAATAAAGAAAACCTAGAAAGCGTCTTAATGAAGGAAGCCGGCAAAATGGGCCCGCCTTCGCAGGCAGGGGACAGAGGAAGACTTTTATGGCCTTTAAGGGTAGCATTGACCGGCCAGACGGCTTCGGCCGGACCCTTTGAAGTAGCCGAGGCTTTGGGCAAGGAAAAAACCCTTCAAAGAATCAAACAAGCCAAAGAATTAATCCGATGAGTTCTCAATTTTCAATTCTCAATTTTCAAATATTAATAGTTGCTCTGGTAATTTTAAATTTGGTTTTACCTAATTTTATCTTTGCCCAGGAGGCGCCAGCTGTCCCGGAAACTTTGGAAGAAGCCAAATCCTTTGGGCTTAGTATTCTGGACAAGCTGCCTAATGCTGTCAAGCAAGTTTGGCGGGAAGAAGCTCTGCCGCAGCTTAAAAAAATATGGGATATGGTCAAGGGTCCCGTGGAATCTTTATGGAACAAATTTTTGAGCCTGTTGGGCAAAGAAGTAGAAAAGAGAAGACCCGTATTGGAAGAAGAGTTTGCCAAAGAAAAAGAAGAGATGAGCAAAGATTTGCCTAAAACCAGCCAGTCCATTTGGCAAAGATTTAAGGATCTTTTGGACTAAAAATTTTCAAGAAAATTTTCTTTTTACCCCGTAGCGGAAAATAGGAGCGAAGCGACGTAAAAAACCGAAGGCGTCTTAAGCTGAGAGTCGGGGTAAAAAGAAGGGAAGAGGGGTTGACAGGGCTTCTGGCCCTGTTATTATGAATATAGGATATGTCGGACAATGTAGGTAAAGCGACCTTTTATATTAAATATGCGGACGTTCCCCCAGATGTCGCAATAATCTGCCCTATGTTCTATAATTTATTATTATGACCAAATCAAATAAAAGTATTATAAAACATATTCCGGATTTTTTGGATTACTGTGAAGTTGAGAAAGGTTTATCCGACAAAACCCAGGAAAACTATAAGAGATACCTCCATAAGTTCGAGGGCTGGCTCAAGAAGGCTCACAAGCAAGATCTCCTGCCTCATGAACTTACCCCAGAGGACGTCTGGTCCTATAGACTGTATTTAAGCCGTTCAAGGGACGAAAAGGGGCGTTCTCTCAAAAAAAGCACTCAGAATTACTATCTTATCGCTCTGAGAGCCATTTTGAGCTATTTTACGGCCAAAGACGTGGAAAGCATCCCCGCTGATAAGGTGGCTCTCCCAAAGGAAGGCAGAGGGGAAAAAACCGTCAAATTCCTTACCTTAGAGCAGGTAGAGAAACTTTTGCTGGCCCCGGACGTAAAGACCCTGCCGGGGCTCCGCGACAGGGCCATTCTGGAAGCCCTTTTCTCCACCGGCCTCAGAATAGCCGAGCTGACCTCGCTCAACAAAGACCAGTTTGAAAACATTAAAGACAAAAAGGACTTTGAGTTGAGCATCATCGGCAAGGGCGGATACCCCAGAACCGTCTATTTTTCAGAAAGAGCTCTTTCCTGGCTCAAAAAGTATTTAGAGGCCAGAAAAGACAAGGAAAAGGCCCTTTTTATACACTATAAAGCCCGTAAGGATGCCGAGAGTCGCCTGACTCCCCGCTCCATAGAAAGAATAGTTAAGAAATGCGCCGTCAAAGCCGGAGTGCCTATTTTCACCACTCCCCATACCTTAAGACATTCCATGGCTACCGACCTTTTAGAGCAAGGAGTCGACCTGAGAACCATTCAGGAATTCTTAGGACACAGAAATATCGTCACCACCCAAGTATATACCCACGTGACCAATAAACGCCTGCGGGACGTTCATCGCCAATACCACAGCGGCAAGAAACTGAAAACGTAAGTGTAATACTTTGCCAGTTTTTCCGTCATAATACTAATCACAAAACTAAAAGCCGGCTTTTGTACCCTCTTTACGGAGGGTTTTTTCTAAAGAAAAACCGTTAAGGTGTCCCCTAACGGTTTTTTATTTTTTTTATTCTTCTTACGGCCTCTCTCTTTCTTAATTCTTGGCAGACTGATTCTGCTAGGTCCAGCACCGTCATCAGTCTTTTTTGGTGTATCTTCCTGCGCCACTTGGGAAAAGTCATATCCTCGATGCGGTGCTTCTTGTAGGCAGGCCAGTTGCCGCATAATTCCTTGGACAGTCCTTCGGGATATCTGAAGAACAACAGGAGGTACTTGTGCTGCGAGAAGCCCGGATGCAGCACCTCGTAGTATTCTGCTCGGCTCATGGTGCCGCCCATGGGACCTGGTCCCGGTGTCCAGGCACCGGATATTTCCCAAATTCTGGGGTGGTCGTAGGTCTCCTTGGAGCCATAAAAGCGCGGAGTTTTAACTTTCCCCCATTGTTTTTCAACCTTATCAACCCATTCGCGGGTCACTTTCTTTAAGATGTCGGAGAAATCATGGCGGGATATCTTTGCGATCTCATCTAAGTCGTCCTGCAAACTGATGTAGTACAGAACGATGTCCATGACGTCAGAATAGTCGAGATTGTGTAAAAAAGACCTGCTGTGGAAATACTTTCCCTTGCCGAGAGTTGCGTCTTGACTTTGACTGATCTTCTCAAGAATGACACTTCTTGCCTTATTACCATCGTTTCCGTCCATTTCTCCTCCTTTATGTCCCCTATTTGCCTTTTAAAAGGATCTATCTTACTTTATACAATCTGTAAAACAAAAGCAAGCCCATATATGTCGCACAATATTAATGGCACTGGTAAAAAAAGCTAAATAAGCTAAATAAATAGTTCTTGTTTTGATTTGGTTAGATTTTCTCAAGCTTAACCCTAGCTGAACTTAAGTTCTTCAATTCCTCTATTTCTCCTTTGAATTTGCCGATGACGGTGCAGGGACTGTAGGGTTTTGGTTCTCCGTCTCGGCTGCCGGGAGTTCTGCCGTAAAATATGCAAAAAGCGTTTCCCTGCGGCCAGTAAGCCAAGTCCCCTACTCTGACTTTTTCCGTCGGTTTTTCATTATCCATCTTGAGAGGAATGGCGAAATAAATTTCCTCTCCCCAAAAATTGGCCTCAGCTTCAATAGGCAGGACGTCGTAAACCGCCTGGGCGGTCTTAGTGTTGTTAAGCTCAGCCGGATAACTGTCTTCGTTGATTGTGATGTTTATTCTCTTCATTCAAAAATCTGCTTCCAATATCTCTCTGTATGATTTGCCGATGAAATTGTCCAATTTTTCGGCAATCAAATTCACCTCTTTCGTTCCATCGATATTTTTTGCCTCTATGACAGCGTGAGTCTTGTTTTTGAAGCGCAGCCTTAAGACGCCATTTTCCCCGGCAAAACTTTCTAGGACACAAACTCTGGGATCAAAATCCTCCTTCTCGTACTCTTCTGTGTCCTGGAAAATCTTGGAGGTCTTGTCGTGTTTTAAATTGTTGGAATCTTTAATCTTCACATTTTCAAAATGCGCTTACTTTTTTAATCCAGTTGCCGTACTGGCACTCCCGGCTGTGGGGCGGCGGGATGTCGCTTTTTAGAAGCTTGACCGCCTCCTCAAACACTCCTTGGACATAGGAAGGATCAGTGTCAATGACGTGGATTTCTTTTTTGAAAGGCAGCCTGTCTACAAAGCCGTTGTTCTTGTCCACTACGTAAAATGCAAAGCACCCTTTTCTTTTGGTAGTGTAGCCGTTTTTTTCCAAAAGGAAGGTATAGATGTCCAGCTGCATTTGAAATCTATCATATATCTTGGGCACGGCAGATCCCGTTGACTTGTAGTCCAAGGGCGCCAGACTGCCGTCCGTAAACTGCAGGACGTCGTCGACCGCGCCAAAAAGCGTGGCGTCCAGCTTGGCATCATAATATCTGATTCCTTCAAAGTTGTTTCTCCATTTGTTAAGCAATTGCTGGTCTGGAAAAAGAGTGGCGGGAATATTGTTGGCTACCAGCAAGGGATGGGGTTCTCCCTTAGCCCGATAAGTATCGAACTCTTCTTTCAACAGAACGTCTACCGCCGCGTTTAAGGCATAGGGAAAGGGTTGGGGCCTCCTTATCCCCTCTCTTTTGTCCAGCCAAAAGCAGCGCGGACATTCAAAGTACAGGTTCAACGAATTGGGTGAAAGCTGAATGCGCTTTGGCATGTTTTTCTTTTTTGGCAATCCCCTATTTTATTTCCAAACTATTAGCTACACGATAAAACAGGTCTTTGTTTTCTGCCCACAATTCGGCGGGAGTATTGAAAGAAAGAGCCCAAACCCATGCTCCATCATCCACAAAAACCAACAGTGTTTTGTATTCTTTGCCTTCGGCTGAGCTTTCCGACTCCAAAAATATGCTGTTGTGCCCGTTGATTGTATCATATGTCTGTTTGGGAAAAGTAATATTGGGAACCTCTATTTTTAAATTTTGCTTAAGCATATCAACATATTCGTCTAAGCTGCCAGCATCCATTTTGGCATTGTTTACAGCATAATAAGTGTCGTAGTCAACGTCAGCCAAGTTTTCGGGATCAATCTCCCCTTTTGGCTTAATGACTACA
>CAYPPH010000035.1:0-5378 GCA_964412565.1 uncultured Candidatus Saccharibacteria bacterium | reverse complement strand
ACCTTAACAAGGATTTGGTGACTGCGGGGGCGCTTTTGACCATGTACAGCAGAACCAGCCGGATTTCCCGGGATGTGGCCAAAGAGGTGAGGAGAAATTTCCCTGGTTATGTTTTTGACACCGTCATTCCCCGCCAGGTTGCTTTAGCTGAAGCTCCTCATTATGGCAAGACCATTTTGCAATATGCTCCAACCTCTCAGGCGGCTAAAGCCTACCGTGAGTTGGCTGAAGAATTAATTAACCATAAGCAAAATTCATGAAACAATCATTTGGCAAGGGCTTGGAATCGTTGATTCCCAAAAAACAAGGAGATGATGAGAAGGGTCAAGAGAAGAAAGACCCCGTTTTCTATATTGAAATCAACAAGATAAGATCGAATCCCTACCAGCCAAGAAAGAATTTTGATCAGTCAGGCCTTGAGGCTTTGGCCGATTCCATTAGAGATCACGGCGTTCTGCAGCCTCTGTTGGTCAGCCGCCTGGAAAAAGATTCGGGTTCCGTTGAATATCAGCTGGTAGCGGGAGAAAGAAGACTTTTGGCTTCCAAAATGGTGGGGCTCAACCAGGTGCCGGTCATCGTTAGGGAGCCGACCGAACAAGAAAAACTGGAAATTTCCTTGATTGAAAATGTTCAGCGTTTGGATCTTAATGCCATGGAAAAAGCCGAGGCCTACAAAAGACTGCAAGACGAGTTCAAATTACTGCAAAAAGACATAGCCAGGATGGTGGGTAAGAGCCGAGAGGCGGTAACCAACACTATGAGGTTGTTGGATTTGCCGGATGACGCCAGGAGAGCCCTGAGAGAGGAAAGAATTACCGAAGGCCACGCCAGAGCCATTTTGGCGGTTGAAACTCCCCAAAAACAAAAAGCCCTTTTGGCTCAGGTTTTGAAAAACGGCATCAGCGTCAGAGAAGCTGAGAGCTTTGCCCAGAAACTGAAAATATGGCGACCCGTTAAAAGACATGTTTCCTCTGCTGCCAAAGAAGTTAAGGATTTGGAAGAAAAAATCAGAGGTATGTTGGGCATCAAGAATCTGAGGCTCAATACCTCCGGCGGCCGTCCCAAGCTGACGGTTTTCTTCAACTCCAAGAAGGAATTGGAAAAGTTTCTCGAGAAATTTAAACCCTAAAACTATTCTTCTTCCCAAGCGGCCTCTACAACCTTGTAGGGCCATTTTTGCTGTGCCCTGACCAAGTTGACGCAATTTTCCTTATGAATGGAAGCGCCGCGGTTCCTGGTGATATAAGCCTTCACTTGCTGGCCGGGTTGCGGCAGGCAGCATTTGGCCAAAAAAACCTGCATTCCTTTTTGGCCGGCCAAAGCCACCCGGGTTCCTTTCGTTTGTTTTTTTAGTTTCAAACGGGACTCAGCTCTATCCTGTCGGGGCGGAGGTTTCTTGTCTTTGGTAGTTTTTTTAAAAACTTCTTTTGGCAGGATTCCCCCGTATTCTTGTTTGAGCCAGCTCTTGATTCTGGAACGGGCCATGCTGGTTTTGACGAATTCCAGCCAGTCGCGAGAAGGCCTCTTATTCTTATCAACAATGATTTCTACCATATCCCAATTCTTTAAGGGTTGGGATAATGAAGACATTTTTCCGTTGACCTTGGCGCCGGAGCATCGATTGCCAATTTCAGTATGAACAGCGTAAGCGAAATCGACAGGGGTGGCTTCTTCCGGCAGATCGATGACGTCTCCCTTGGGAGTGAATACGAATATCCGCTTTCTGAAAAAATCGATTTTCAGGCCCTCCAAAAATTCTTCGGGTTCGGCGACTTGAGTCTGCCACTCTTTCAATTCTTGTACCCAGGTAAGCTTTTTTTGGGGATGTTGGTAAGTTTTTTCTTTTTCCGCCTTTAATATTTTGCTGCGCCAGTTTCTCAACTGTCCCACCCAGGCAAACTTTCTATTCCTTGCCTTAAGGTCAATTCCCTCTTTCATCGCCCAATGGGCGGCAATACCTAATTCCGCTTCTTCGTGCATTTTCTTTGTTTTCACTTGTATTTCAATGATTTCGCTGTTCGGGCAGGGGCAGATAACGGTGGTGTGAAGCGCTTGGTAGCCGTTGGGCTTGGGAGCTGAAATATAGTCTTTGATGCGGCCCGGCAGCGGCTTCCATTGCTTATGAATGGCTCCGATGGTCTCATAGCAAGTTCTGACGTCGTTAACTATAACCCTGAGAGCGATTAAGTCGTAAATCATGTTAAAGTTCATATCGTACTTGAGGAGTTTTTGATAAAGACTCCAATAATGCTTTGGCCGGGAATGGACGCTGATGGGATTTATTCCTTCTTTCTTTAATATTTTAATCAAAAGCGGCTGCACATTCTTTAAGTGTTTTTCCCTTTCTTTGTATTCTCCCTTGATGTTCTCTTTCAGCCAGCGGTATTCTCTGGGGTAAAGATAAGGGAAGGATAAGTCTTCCAGGGCTCCTTTCATTTCTCCCATTCCCAGCCTGTTGGCCAGGGGAGCGAAAATTTCCAGAGTTTCCAAAGCAATGCGTTGCTGTTTTGCCGGGGGAACAGAGTTCAGTGTTTCCATATTGTGCAGTCTGTCAGCTAACTTGATTAGAACCACTCTGACATCTTCTGCCATGGCAAAAAACATCTTCCTTAGGTTTTCGGCTCTTTGGTCAAAAGGTTTTTCTTTTCTTGATTCGGCCGACTTAATATCCAATTGCTCTTTGGGATAGCGGAGCTTCCCCAACTTACTTACTCCTTCTACCAAAAAAGCAATTTCGTTTCCGAATTCTTTTGAGATATCCCCCAAGGTTTTTTCCGTGTCGTCGGGAACGTCGTGCAAAAAACCGGCCGCTATTGTTTGGGGGTCCAAACGCATCTTACTCAAGATTTGGGCTACCGCCAAAGGATGGAAAATATAGCCTTTTCCCGAATATCTCTTTTGGCCTTCGTGGGCCGCTTTGGCAAACTCAAAAGCTTTCTCGATTAAAGCTGGGTTCGGACTATTTTTTAGAATTTGTTCCAATCTTTTTTTCATACTTGCATTCTCTGTTAGAACATTTTATCTTACCGCTTTTTATTTCAGTTAGCAAAGAATTGCATTTTGGACATCTTTCGCCGGTCGGTTTGTCCCATAAGGCAAAATCGCATTCGGGAAAGCGGTTGCAGCCATAGAATATCTTGTTCCGTTTGGTTCTCTTTTCTACAATTTTCCCTTCTATGCATTTTGGGCAATCGATATTCAGACTTTTTTCTGGCAAGGACTCCGTATATTTGCATTTGGGAAACTGAGAACAGGCGTAAAATTGCCCGAACTTGCCCAATCTCATTACCAAAGGAGCTCCGCATTTGGGACAAGTCTTTTCTGTTGGCTTTTCGGTAAATTCTTTTTTGGAAACATTTTGGTATTTCTTTTCCAGGTTTTTAGCAAAAGGCCCGTAAAAGTCTTTGATTACCTTGGTCCACTCCTTTTTATCCTCGGCAACCTCATCCAGGTTTTCTTCCAGGGAGGCGGTGAACTTAATATCGACTATCTTGGGAAAATGCTCCACCAGCAGATCGTTAACCACCAAACCAATTTCGGTAGGCTGAAAATACCGCGCCTCGTTTTTCTCAATGTAATTTCTTTCTTGGATGGTGGAAATAATTGGGGCGTAGGTTGAAGGCCGGCCGATTCCTTCTGACTCCAGCGCTTTAATCAATGTGGCTTCCGTGTATCTGGGAGGGGGTTGAGTGAAATGCTGTGAGGGGGTGAGCTTGAGCAATCTTAATAACTCTTCCTTTTCCAAGGGAGGAAGCTCGGATTCTTCGTATTTAACAGGATATACTTTTAAAAATCCGTCAAACTTCAGAGTTTGACCAGTAGCCCGGAAAGTATAATTCTTAGCATTAATATTGGTTCCGATAGAGTCAAAAACGGCTGGCGCCATCTGGCAGGCGATAAATCTTTGCCAAATCAATTCGTAGAGTTTGAATTGGTTTTGATCCAGCTTATTTTCTTTTTTTGTTTTTTCCGGCGTCCTGTCAGCGTAGGTGGGGCGGATAGCCTCGTGTGCTTCCTGAACTCTGCCTTTTGGCTTGTATTTTCTGAACTGATGATAATTCTGCCCGTAAGTTTCCGTGATGAATTTTTTGGCAGTTCCCAAGGCCATTTGGGAAAGATTCAGGGAATCTGTCCTGTGATAGGTAATAAAACCTCTTTCATACAGGTTTTGGGCGATTCTCATAGTCAGCTTGGCCGGAAATTTATATTTTCTCCAGGCATCCTGCTGCAGGGTGGAGGTGGTAAATGGAGGAAAAGGGTTTTTTCTCGTTTCTTTCTTTTCTACATCAGTTACTCGATATTCAGCTTCTTTTAAATCGTTGACGATTTTTTCTGCTTCTTCCTCGTTCTTTATTTCCAGTTTATCTAAAATTTTGCCGTCTTTTTTGGCTAATATTGCTTCAAAGGAAGGAGTTTTACCCTCCTTCATTTTTTCCAGTACGGCGGCGATGCTCCAGTATTCCTGGGGATTGAATTTTTCTATTTCCCTTTCCCTTTCCACTACCAGTCTGACTGCCACCGATTGGACTCTGCCGGCCGACAACCCCCTGGCCACTTTTTTCCAAAGGAAGGGAGATAGTTTATAGCCGACGATTCTATCCAACACACGTCTTGCCTGTTGGGCGTTAACCAGATTCATGTCTATCTTTCTTGGATTTTGCAGGGCTTCTTCAATGGCCTGCTTGGTAATTTCATGGAAAACAATTCTTTGATATGGTTTTTGTCCGTTCAGACCAAGAGCTTGAGACAAATGCCAGGCAATGGCCTCTCCCTCCCTGTCTTCGTCGGTAGCAAGGATAGCTGTTTCGCTTTTTTCCAACTCTTTTTTTAGGGAAGAAATAACTTTTCTGGATTTTACAGGAATGACGTATTTTGGTTCAAAATTGTTTTCAATATCAACGCCGAGTTCGCCTTTGGGTAAATCCCTGATGTGGCCATAGGAAGCGACTGTCTTGTAGTTGTCCCCAAGGAATTTTTTAATTGTGAGGGCCTTTGTGGGGCTCTCCACTATTATAAGGCGCATATTGTTATTTATCCTTGATTTTATATTTATATATTCCCAGTAATCTTGCTCGCTGTTCTATACTAGACCAGGTTCGCTTTGGAAGTAGAGCCTTAATACAGTCTTTGTGGCGAGTGGCGTACTTTTGTTTGAGTATTTTATCTTCTTTTTTGGTATATTTTGGTTGATGTTTTATCTTTGTATTCAAGCATTTACGAGCCTCCATATACTTTCTATCTATAGCTAGTGAACCTTCTGGATATAGATATTTAATCAATGTTTTGGCAGTATTTACTCGATATCCGATGGCATATAGGTAGTTTCGGCCGTTTTTTGATTTTGTCAAACGAATAATTTTAGAATTTATTCCAAATTT
>CAYPPH010000034.1:0-5454 GCA_964412565.1 uncultured Candidatus Saccharibacteria bacterium | reverse complement strand
AATTATATGAATTTTGATGCTATTATAAATTTTCTTACTTCTGCCGAAATCCAAGAAAGGCTTTTTCCCATCAAGGTTGTTTTTTTGGTGGTTTCCGGACTCTTTTTGGCTTTCATCATTTTTGCCGCTAACAAAACCCACTACCTGCAATGGCTGTTTTTTCAGGATGCCGTTGAATTCTTGACCCGCCGGCCTTTCGGAGCCAAAAAGATAACTAGAGTTTGGAAGAGAATCAACCAGCGTCTGGAAAGCGGAGTCGAATCGGAATACAAATTAGCTGTCATTGAGGCCGACAGCATGCTCAGCAATTCCCTCAAGAGAATGGGGTATGCCGGCAAAACCCTGGAAGAGAGATTGGGAAAGCTCACCTCTGCTTCTCTGCCCAACATCGAGGATGTTTACCGGGCTCACAAGACCCGCAATAATATTGTTCACGATCCCAACTTTCGTCTGACTACCGATGAGGCCAGAAAAACCTTGGCCGTTTACGAAAAAGCCTTCAAGGATCTGCAAATTCTCACTTGATCCCGTTAGAAATCCTAGAACAGAAAAAACAGGAGAGTTTTTTCTGTTTTGTTTCTGGGATAATCTTTGTCAAAATTCAAACGTATTTCTTGTTAACGGCGCGGTTGGCAACAAACGCGTTTCTAACATGGTTGACCCCAATCGGAATTTGATATAAAATAGTACTTAGCGCCGTGGAGGAGTAGTACCTCGGGGGTCTCATAAGCCCCAGGCCCCGGTGCAATTCCGGGCGGCGCAACAAGGATTTGCCGGCGTAGCTCAGCGGTTAGAGCGGGGTCTTCATAAGGCCAAGGTCGCAGGTTCGAATCCTGCCGTCGGCACATAGAAATTTTTATGCGTCGGAGATGCATAAAATTTCTGTTTAGCTAACGGCGTGGTGAGAAGCTGTTCCCCTTAGGCCTTCGGGCAACTCTTCGAATCCTGCCGTCGGCACAAAGCTTATTAACAAACATATGGACGACTTTAAGCTGTCTATGCTGATTCTCCTCATCACCTTAATCGTAGGAGCGGGAGTGGGGGTGGCAGTCTATCAGACCATATTCAACTTTTTACAATAAAAGAGATATAAAATTAAATATATGGACCCGTGGTGTAGTCCGGTTAACACGCCTCCCTGTCACGGAGGAGATCGTCGGTTCAAATCCGATCGGGTCCGCCAACAGCTCTTTTAATTTTGAAATAAAAAGGAGGCGTTAGGGCGATGGAGGATACAAAAGAGAGACTGGCTAAATATATTCTGAAAGGCCATTTCGTATTAACCTCGCGACTGCATAGCAGCGACTATCTGGAAAAAGCCGACCTTTACAAGTCAGATCCGGAACTGCTGGATGAGATTTGCTGGGAAATTGCCTCTGAACTCTCAACTAAATTCAGCGCATTCTCCGGCAATAAAATCAATGCGGTGACGGCCCCCGCTCCATTCGGAGCCGTTATAGCGCATCTGGTGGCCTGCTACCTGGGGAAATTTTACCAAGACAAGGTGATGCCTCTTTTCACCGAAAAGGGAAAGAACGGCCATCAGGTCTTCAAGAGGGGATTTGACCAGGATTTAAAAGGAAAGAATGTCTTGGTCTTGGACGACATTCTGACCACCGGCGGGACTATCAGGCAGTTAATCAACGAGGTGACCGTGGCCGGGGGCAATGTGTTGGCTGTAGCTGTTCTCTGTCTCAGGGGAGAGTTGCAGGCAGAGGACCTTTATGGTCTGCCCCTGATTTCCGTGATTGATATCCCGATGAAAACCTGGCCAGAGGAGAAATGCCCTCTGTGCAAGAAAGAAGCCCTTATTAACCTCTCCGTGGGCAAGGGAGCTGAATTCCTGGTTCAGCACCCCGAATACCCTCGAGAATGAAGCTAATAAAACACCCCTAAAAAGGGGTGTTTTTATGGTGTGAAATTGTGGATACTTATCCACAATCTGAGCCTTGATTTTGGCTTCAAAATGAGGTAAAATGAAGGTAGAGATGGACCCCGTTAGAAACTAGATTTACGGGGTACTAAGTAATTAGCAATAATAAGGTCGGATAACAGACATAATTTATACCAGACTGCGCGAAAACAATTTATTGTCATAAATTTTTTCGCCTCTGGTTTCTAACGGGGTGGACCTGAAAAAACTCAAAAAAGCGGCCCAAAAGAAGCTAAACTTGGTGGGGGATCCTGAAACCCTGCAGGAGCTTCAAAAAAAGTATCTGGGCAAGCAAGGCGAGCTTGGCCAGATTTTGCGTTCGCTGAAGGACATGCCAAAGAGAGAAAGGATAATGGTGGGCAAGGAAGCCAATGACATCAAAAATCTATTGACGGCCGAATTTGAAAAAAAGGCACAGGAACTGAAGGAAAAAGAAGCCAAAGCAGCCCAAGAAAAGGAATGGATTGACGTGACTGCTCCCGGCCAGAAAATAGAAGTGGGCCGTTTACATCCTCTGACTCTGGCTAGAAGAAAAACAGAAGAGATTTTTCAGGCTATGGGGTTTGAAATAGTGGAGGGTCCGGACGTGGAAACGGAGTGGTATAACTTCGACGCTTTGAATATTCCAAAAGACCATCCGGCCCGAGACCTTTGGGACACCTTCCATTTGAAAAACGGTTTTCTTCTGCGCACTCACACCAGCCCCGTACAGGTAAGATACATGGAAAAGCATCAGCCGCCTCTGAGGATAATCGTTCCCGGCAATGTTTTTCGGCATGAAGCCACCGATTCCTCCCATGAATTCCAGCTCTATCAGGTGGAAGGATTGATGGTTGACAAGGATATTTCGGTGGCCAATTTCAAGGCTATTGTTGGCGAATTCTTCCGCCGCTTTTTCGATAAAGACGTCGGCTTTAGACTAAGGCCGGACTTTTTTCCGTTTACCGAACCCTCATTTGATATCAGCATCACCTGTTTGGTCTGCGGGGGCAAGGGCTGTCCCGTTTGCAAAGAAAGCGGCTGGCTGGAAGTGGCGGGGGCCGGTATGGTTCACCCCAATGTTTTCAAGGCAGCGGGCCTGGTGCCTCATCCGCCAGTTGGCGGATGGCAGGGCTGGGCCTTCGGTTTCGGATTGGAAAGGCTGGCCATGCTTAAGTACAAGATCGGCGATATTCGCCTTTTCCGTTCGGGCGATTTAAGGTTTTTGAAGCAGTTTTGAGCGGAGCTCACAAGTTCGTATGATTTTTTCATATAACTGGCTAAAAGAATACGTTACCAAGGTGCCCAGGCCCGACAAGCTGGCTGAGCTCCTGACTTTGCATTTTGCCGAAGTGGAAGAAGTGAAAAAGAGCGGTCAGGACTACATTTTAGACATAGACATCAGACCCAACCGGGCTTCAGACTGTTTTTCTCACTTGGGAATTGCCAGGGAAGCCGCCGCTATTCTCAGTTCCCAATTCCAGCTGCCAAGCTGGCGAGGGAAGACCTCCCAAAACCAGACCAAGGACTTCGTTAGCGTATCGGTAAAAGACAAAATAGCTTGTCCCAGGTATACGGCCAAAGCGGTGAGCGAAGTCAAAGTGGGTCCTTCGCCCAAATGGCTAATCGCGAGATTGAAAGCTTGCGGCTTAAGGCCAATCAACAATATCGTCGACATAACCAACTATGTCATGCTGGAAACCGGTCAGCCTTTGCACGCCTTTGACGCAGACAAGTTAAAGGGCGGAAAGATAGTGGTTAGGTTTGCCAATAAGAACGAGAAGATAACAACACTGGATGGAGACAAGTTTGCCCTGGATTCGGACATACTGGTCATAGCGGATGAGGAAAAACCGATAGCCATAGCCGGCATTAAAGGGGGCAAGGAGCCCGAAATAGATAAAAAGACAAAGACCGTGGTAATTGAGTCGGCCAACTTCAATGCCCGGGTGGTACGCCGGGGTTCCCGGAAAATCAACCTGAAAACCGACGCTTCCTTGAGATTTGAGCATGGCCTGGATCCCAATTTGACCCAATTTGCCGTAAACCGCGCCGCATATTTAATACAAAAGGTTGCCAAAGGAAAGGCGGCCAAAGACCTGATCGATATCTATCCCAACAAGGTTGCCGCCAAAAGAATCAAGCTCGATCTGGCTTATCTTAACGGCTTGTTGGGGATATCCGTGCCAAAAACAAGAGCCGTTCAGATTTTAAAAAAACTCGGCTTTACAATTCTAAAACAAAGCTCCAAATCTATTTTGGTGGAGGTGCCCACCTTCCGTCTGGACGTTTCTTTGCCGGAAGACCTGATTGAAGAAATAGGCAGGATTTACGGCTACGAGAAAATTCCGGCAGTTTTTCCGGCGGTTTCTTTGATTCCCGCCGAAAGGAACGATGATATTTTTTGGGAAGATAGAATAAAAGATATCCTCAAGGAAGCCGGATTTACCGAAGTTTACAACTACTCCTTTCTCAGCGAGGAAGACGCCAAAATTTTCAAGTACAAGAGAGCCGACTTGATTGAGCTGCAAAATCCCTTGAGTTTGGAGCAAAAGTATCTTCGCCCCAGCCTCATTCCCGGGGTTCTTAGCAACGTTAAAAGAAACACTAAGTACTTTCCCCGGATAAAAATATTCGAGACCGGCAACACTTTTGAGAAGGCTCGGGCATCAAAAGAAAAAAAACAGCTGACTGCTCTGGCTGTGGGTGACGACTTTTATCAGCTGAAGGGAGTGGTTGATTTGCTTTTGCATAGTTTGGGAATCGGCAACGTCTGGTACGACGAATACCAGCCGACTCCCGAGCTGACAAAAATTAATATCTGGCATTCCAAGAAATGCGCCGAGATAAAGACGGACCATCAGGAAGTGGGCTTCCTGGGAGAAATCTCCCCTAAAATTCTTCAGGCGATGGAGATCCCGGCGAAAACAGTGGCTTTCAACATTGATTTGGAGAAGCTGCAAAAATTTTGTTCGGAAGAGCATGAATATATGCCCATTTCCAAGTTTCCGGCGGTCGTTCGGGATTTGGCCGTTTTAGTGCCCCGCAAAACCAAGATAGCGGAGGTATTAAACAAGATAAACAATACCGGCGGAAAAATAATCAGGGATGTGGACGTTTTTGACATCTATGAAGGAGAAGAGCTGCCCGAAGGCAAAAAGAATCTGGCCTTTCGTGTCGTTTACCAGGCAGAGGACAGGACGCTGACTTCGAAAGAAGTGGATAAGATTCAGCAAAAAATAATTAAGGTTTTGGAGAAAAGCCCAAACTGGCAAGTTAGAAAATAATCATATGCCTAAAAAGATAAAAAAACAATCCGCCTCGCCGGCGCCAGCTCCCAAGAGGCGCAAAAAGAAAGAGGATACCGGATATGAAGCCAAAGACATTTACGTTTTACAGGGCCTGGAGCCCGTTAGGCGGAGGCCGGGCATGTACATCGGATCCACTGGTCCCGAGGGTCTGCACCACTTAATTTGGGAATGCGCCGACAATGCCATTGACGAGTTTATCGGCGGACATGGTAGCAAAATGGAAATAACTCT
>CAYPPH010000033.1:0-5604 GCA_964412565.1 uncultured Candidatus Saccharibacteria bacterium | reverse complement strand
AGCCTTGCCAAATCTTTTACATCGTAAGCGGCGCCGGGTTTTCCTTTCGGGTTTGTGTGAATATACAAATAAGCGTTTGCTTTTGTTTTTTTAAGGAACTCGGAAAATATCCACATCAGCCTTGGAATGTCTTTTCTGTCTCCAAAGTTCACGCCGACGCTGCCAACCAAAAAAGCGTCTAACGGGATATTAAATTCCATTCTCGCCCTATCTTTCTCTTCTTTTGAAAGGGGTCTGAACTGCTTAATGTCAACCCCGTGAGGTATATTAACCGACTCAATCCCCGCCTTCTTCAATTCTCTTTTGGCAAATTCGGAAAAACATACAACCCTGTAAGCCCTTTCAAGTTTTTCGGCTACGCTGGGGCTAACAGGCTCTGCGTCAACGGGGACATAGGGAATCCAGGGAACATTCAAACTTGCCATAGCGCCGGCAAACACCCAAGGGTCGTATAGGGTAATCAGCAACTCAAACCCGTATTTCTTGACATATTCCGGAATAACATCAACGCCATACTTCCCCGCTCCGTTCTCCAACACCCTGAAAGTGTTATTGACTATATGCGGTTCTCCCTTGCTTTGGTATCCGTGATTTACGACATAAAAACCCTTTTTTAACAGCCTTGAAACTATTTCTTTCGTAACTCTTCCGTATCCGCTTGATATTACGGGAGAAACGCTGCTCCACAATAACCTCAATTTGTTTTTTCTCATATTTGCAATTTGTCAACCAGCCAAGAACTTGATTGAATCTTGCCTCCGCCGACATTAAATACCATTTTTATGCCCAACCTTTCGCAGACTTCTTTTTCCGGAATATTCTTTAAGTTTCTGTCTCCGCCCTTGGCAAAAATGTCCGGCTTCAATAGTTCAAGCGTCTTGCAAACGGTTTGGTCTTTGTCAACACACCCAACAACCTTATCAACATACTTAACGCTCTCTATTATTTCCTTTCTTTCCTTATAAGGCATAAAAACATAGCCTTTTTTCTTTTTCAAGAACTTGTCGCTGTTTAAAATGACTATTAACTTGTCGCCGAGTTTTTTTGCTTCTTTAAAGCATCTTATATGGCCGATATGAAGCGGGTCATATCCGCCGCTTGTGGCAACTATAATCATAAAATGTGCTACTCGGCTATTCTACTGCCCGCTAAAATCTCTCGAATAGCAACGAGTTTTAGCGAGCAGTCGATTAGCACAAGCGTTAACTGGTAACGTTGGCGTCCAAGAATCTGTAAGAGTTCTTGGTCAGCACTCCCACACCGTAAACCGTATAAGGCAGGAAGTTCTTTCCTAACTGGTCATCTACGTCTTTAATCACCATCTTGGGTTCAGCCTGCATTATGAGGTCTATGCAACCAGCCCTGCCTATATAAGCGTGGTTAGCGGGCATATTATTGGAAACATAAATTTTGAATCCCATAAAGTTGCCAGCGTAACCGTTCCTTAGCGTGGCATCGGCAAGGTTGAACCCCACATTAACTGCCTGTTCCTCAATAACTTGAGCCACAGACGGTCTTACAATGGCAATCCAGTCGCCAGCCTCTTCCACATTTAACGCTCTCAAGCCCTTTCTTGCTTCGCTGAAGAAGTTAACAACATTGGCGGTGCTCAATGTAACAGCGGTAGTGCCGCCGGTGGCAAATCCCGCGGTGGCAACGCCGGTTGCGCCAAAGTCAGTCGCTGCCGCCGTAACAAGAGCCAACGCCGCCGAATCAATGTCGTCTCTCAGCCTGTATGCCGCGTCTTCAGCAACAGCAGCGGCATAATCCGGTTTCGCCAAAAGTTCGTTAACATCATCAACATAGAAAGGAACAATCTTTTTGGTGTCTGCGGTAATGCTGTCATCGGTAACGGTAAACAGTTGAGCGGTAACGGCGGTTCCCGGCTGATAAGCCACCGCTGTCATATCGCTGACATAAGGTCTGTGAATTACATCGCCAACTTTAAGTTCTTTTTTCAGTTCAGTGTTACAAACTTTCAGGGCGACCAAACTCTTTTGCAGGGTAACCTGCATTTTTGCTGACCAAATCTCTGGAAATGCGGCGCTTACAGTATTGGCACTCATTTAATTGTCCCTCGCCTCTTCCAAACGCCCTTCCTTAACCCTGAGGCTTCTTGTGCCAACCTATTTTTTCAAGGTACTCCTCTTTTTCCTTTACCGACATTTTGGCTAAATCCTCCGAAGTAATCTTTTCAACGGGTTTTTCGGAAATGGACTGTTTGGTTGAGGGTTCGGGCGTTTTCTTCTCTGCCTCAACCTTTTGTCTGCGAGCAGAGATGTACAGGGTAGCCTCTTCGGTTTTAGCAGCCTCTTCTGGAGAAATGCCTTTTGCTTTGGCGATAAGTTGGATATAGTCCAACTCTTCAGGAGAATAATCCTTTAGCGAAGAAACGGTTTTGGCCAAATCAAACACGTCTAACGTGTCAGACGAACCGGAAGCCCGTTTTTCCATTTTCTCAAGTTTCTTCTTGAGCGATTTAAGTTCTTCCTCCGCCTTCTTCGCCCTGGCATACAGTCTCCTGTTTTTTTCCTCCAAATCCGAAGAGGTCTCTTCAGGATTTTCAGGGGTTTCCTGTTCCTCTTTATTTTCTTCAGAAACTTCTTCTTTGGGAGTTTCCTCTCCGGAAGTTTCCTGGGGGGTTTCCTCCCCGGGTTGGTTTAAAGAGTTTTCCTTCTCAACTTGTTCTTCCATAATTTTACAGAGTGTTATGAACTCGAAGTGTTTTTAAGAGGTTCCGCCTCCTCGACCTTTTTAAATATACAGATTTTGTTCCCTTTCTTTTTTTTCTTTTTTCAACAATTCCAAATCTCTGACTATTTTTTGCAAAACCGCCGCCGCCTTTAAAGACGATTTGCCCTCCATTTCAAAATCGTCCGTCTTGTATGTCCTTGCGTCTGTCAATTTTCCTATCAGTTCCAGAAAATACTCTTTCAGGGCTTCGCCTTCGTTTGAGCGGGCCAATTTTTCCAAATATTTTTTTCTTTGTTCTTTTGTCATATTGTCGCTTCTCTTGTTTCGCCAATCGGAGTTGGCGGCATTACGGGTCTTGAAACTCCTCCGCCCGCTCTGCCCAATGTTTCTATTGACGGGGGAGAAGTTTCCGGTTCAAAATCTATCGGATTTAACCCTCCCTGTTCAAGGTAGCGGTAAAAGAATTTCTTTTTGACCGGGTCCGTCAAGAGCGTCGGGTCTGCGGTTACCGCCTGCAAAGCGGCGAAAAGGTTAACCGCCTTTATTGAAGTGTCCAACGCCTCTCCGGTGATGACTATGTCTATTTTGTATTTGATGTCGCTGTAAAATCCTTTCGCTATTTTCACCAGTTTTTCCTTTCCTTTTTTGACCCTCTCTCCGATAGACGCTCTCAGCAATTCTCTCTCTTCTTTGTAGGGAATATGGCCGGTTCTCCTGATAATTCTGAGCAGTTCCTTCTGGAATTTCTGCTCTATAAGCAGTTCGTTATACTTGTCAAGGTCTTCCCCGGCCAATCTCAAATAATGTTCTCCCCTGTTCTCTTTTTCAAACTGGGGAATAATGACCCTGTACAGCAATTCTTTGATGTCCATAGCGACATTTTCCCTTATCTGGTCAAAATACGAGCCGGCCATCCCGGCCGCCAGCCTGGCGGAACCAAGGGGGGTTCCAGCCGGCAGGCGTTCTCCCCTGACAACATCATAACTGAAAGTCAGTTCATCCCTGTTTGAGAGCCATCTGTTGATTTCCTGCGAATAATAAGCGAGGTTGCGGTCAGCCATATCAATTTGGACAATTTCCGACTCAACATTGAGAACTTCTCCGTTGTCGACATCGGTCAGCAAATTCCGGTCAATTCCCTCGTCTCTCGTCTGCCACAACCTCAAAGTTGAATAGTAGGAGGATTTAACCTGCTGGTTTGATATTTCGTTTGTCCTTATCTGCGGGTCAAACAATATCTCAACCCTCCCGACTCCGAGCCATCTGCCCGGAATTTTCTCCCAATGAAACTCCCAATAGGGCAGTTCGTCAATTTTCTCCTCGTCAAGCACAAAGCCTGTATGAGGGATTACTTCCCCGTTTTCCTCAATGTCTTTTCCGACATCGGCCAATATGACTCTTTTGAAAACATATTCGCCGTTTTCTTCAACTTCTCCGTATCTCTCGTAAACCTTGATAAACTGCTCGTCCATTTCCCTGAACTCGTCAAGGGTTTGCTCAACATTTTTCCAGCCCTTTTCTTGGGCAATTTTTCTAAACTCAACAGGGGTATAGTTGTGGATTTCAATTATGTAATTCGCTTTGTCCAAACTGTCAGCCGACTGCTCGACAATAAAATTGCGGAGGTCGACGAAATACAGTTTTCCGTTTATTATTTTTAAAACAACAGAGCCGAAAATTGGAAGTTCGTAAAATATTCGGTTAAGAACTTTTCCAAAATTTTTGTCTTTAAACCAAAATTGAAGGTCTCTTTCAAAAAACCAAGTCTTCAGCGGGTTTCCGCCTTTTGCCGTAAGGATTCTTATGTGCTTGGTATCAAAATCAATCGCCTTTGTCCCGACATTGCAGGGATTTCTCGTAATGTTGAAAAAGTATTTCTTGTCTCCCTGGTCGTCAATGTCTCCCGACAGATATTTTGAATTGTAATACAGATAAATCTGGTTTATCGTTTCCTTCTGGTTAAACTGAAAACCCTCCGTAATCTCTATTGATTCGTTTTCAAACTCGTCTATTTCTTTTTTTATTAGTTCAATCATAAAACTATTTTTTTCTCCGCCTTTTGATTGTTCCGTGTTCCAAGCCGCGCAAAAGTTTTAAAGCCCTTTTTGCCGCCGCAACCGAGCGGCAGGTCTGCTTTTTCTTCCACCTTCCGGAACTTTTCGTGTAAATTGTTTTTTTGATTCTCTTGTAAGGCACGGTTATTTTCTGCCCCTTTTGGGCATTTTTCTCAGCCTTTTGGCAAGGGCGCAAGCCCTTTTCATCGAAGTTGAAAGGTTTTTCTTGGCGCAATACTCCGAAATCGACATCCCGGCTCTTTTTGCCGCTCTTGTCAGCCTTCCGGGGCGCTTAATTGCCTTCTGAATCCACTTTTTTTTAGCCATATTAGTAAATTCCCAACTTTCTCCGCATTTTCTTGCCCGTAACGGGTACAGTTGGTTTTTCAGTTGTTTTTGACCTTTTTGTTATTTTCTTTTTTGTTATTTTCTTTGGTTTAATTGTCTTTTTTGGTTTTTTGACGGTTTTTTTAGCCGTTTTTTTTGCTCTTTAGTTATAGGAGTGCCTTCGACAATAGCAATGTCGTATTTATCCACATCTGGCAAATCCTCAATTAATCTAAAATCACCAATATCTACTTTAGTTAAAAACTCCAGGAATCTCTCCCCGAGATTAAAAATTGCCACCTGACATCCCTCGCAACAGGTTAAAGATAAAATTGCTATGACTGGCTTTTTGTTCATGGTGTTTCTATTATATCACGCTAAGCGCGATTATACCAAACCTGAAAAAAGCAAAAAATTCTCAATTATTTAAATCCCTGATTATTCGACATAACTTCCGATCGGAAGTTATGTCGAATAATTTTAATTTTTAAAAAAGGCTGCGGTTTATTTTTGCAGACTTTTTAAAGTT
>CAYPPH010000032.1:0-5724 GCA_964412565.1 uncultured Candidatus Saccharibacteria bacterium | reverse complement strand
TTGGTGGCCGTTTGAATGGTGGTCGGCGATAGGTATGGGAATCTTGGAAATAATTTTTTAGGGTGTAAAACATGAAAAGGGAAAAACTGAAAATATTCGCTTCGGCGATAGCATGGGGGATCATAATAGACATAGTAATAGAGCTTTCGAAAATGTTCACGCCCACGGAATCGGTTGTCGCGGCGGGTTGTGATTTTTGGGTGTTGCCCTTGGTGCTGGCGGTGTGTTTTGCATCCCTCGCCGCAATATGGTGGAATGAAAAATGAAGGAGGTCATGATATTCGTATTGAACATCATAAGGGGTGAGATTGATGGTGCTTCAGGAAGAGATAAATGACATAGCGGACTTCATTGAAAGCATACAGGAAGAAATGGGATATGATGTTCCGATATGCGTGGACGGGCTTGAGCAGTCGGGGAAATCCACATTCTCAAGCCAGCTCATAAGGAGAATCAAGAAGCGAAAAGGCATGGGAGAGATAAACCTTGAGAGAGACATAGCATACCGCCTTCTCGAAGCGACGGACAAAATCACAAAAATAAAACCGCTTGCGCCGTTCAGCCTGGACGAGATGATACGTGCGGGATGGAAGAGGGACTGGTACAACCCGGAGAACAAGGAACTCGTCCGCATTTTCAACCAGATAGGTTACAAGAAGGCAATATTCCTTTTTAACATACCGCAGTTCCATAGTCTTGACCCGTATTACAGGAACGACAGGACAAAAATATGGGTTCACATAATAGGCAAGGAAATAGACAAGGATACCAGGCTCCCAACTCTTTTCCACGCCGTGATGCTCGAAAGGGATTACAACATGCTGGAGCCCGACCCCTGGCACCTCACGGAAAACATCAAGATGGTGAGAAAAATGGCCAAAAACCAGACTTTAAGCATAGTGGATAATGTTTCCAAACATCTGCGCAGATATACCTCGATGAACATATTCAGGAGCTATTTCGTGTTTGAACCCCTCCCCCCGAAGATATGGAAAAAATACAAGGAATACAGCGAAAAGAGAAAAATGGAAAAGGAGCAGATGGGTCAGATTGACAGGAACTGGGTAGTGAGGAAGGTGATATTCAAGAACCTCCACGACCATGGATGGGTGTGTAAATGCGGAAGACAGAACAAACTCGGTTATGTTGCAATCCAAAACCTCACAATACCTGAGAATGATACCAAACCAATGTTAACTTATGAGACAGTAAGGAGGGACATAGGGAGCAGGAAGAGATAACTTCACATTTCATCTTATCAAGTATGATGAAATCATACCCTATACCTTTTAAATCCCAATTCCTAATGTTTCAATGGAAAAGTGAAACAATTGTGAAACAATTGAGATTGTTTCATAAAACATGTGAAACAATTCAAGAAATTCAAGATTGTTTCATAAAATACGTGAAACAATTAAGGTGACAAGAATGGACGAGGAAATTGTTGGGGAAGATGTTGGTGAAGAACCGTACGAAAGCGAGGAAGAATGGAGAGAACAACTTAGGGGAGACATGGAAGGTCTTGAAAAACTCACCCGTTTGCTGACGGAAGAACCTGAAAAGATGCCCAAGGAAATAAAACATAACTTCTGGGGGTTCCACAACAGGCAGGTAAAAATCACCAATCTTTCTGAAAAGCAGGTGTGGACAAAAATAAACCAGTTTGATATGGCAAAAAACATGAGAATAATGAGTTTGCCAAGGTTTGCGATTACGCCGGAGTATTTGCTTGATTTGATTAATGCGAGAGCATCTTACGAGGATTCAGTCAACAGAAGCGTCGGCGGATTTGAGAGGCAGCAGCTCAATACCCAGATACAGGAAAGGCACGTGGTTACAAGCGGAGAGGAATACCAAAGGGCGAGCGGGTGGTTCAAGAAAGCCGGCGCAAAACTGTTTGGGAGGTTTAGGAGGTAGATAGGATGGTGTTGATAGAAGGCGTCGAATTTTTACCGACGATTATGAATTTTTTCGGGTTTCCGATTGAGGTTGTCATACTAATCGCAATCGCAATCCCCTCGGCAGCGTTCCTTATTTTGATGTCGATTTTCACCCCGGGACCCACTTTTTTAAAGGCAAAGTTCGGGGGAAAAGCAATGATGTTCAACATACGGAAAGACAAGCGAGGAAAGTTTGAAATGGGCAATCTTGACGCAGGGATGCTGTACAGCATTAACAGGGACAGGGCATTTTTGATTGATGACGACTCCGTGATATTTGAATCCAAGTCAGGCGTCCCAACCTTCCCGGTAACCTCCCAGCTTGGCATGACGCTTTCGCCCGAAATACTCCAGGCAATAAGGGCGATGAAAGAGATGGGAATAGAGGACATAGACGAGGCGGAAGCCATCAACCAATACTGGCATAAATGCAAGAAATGCGGATTTGAAGGCATCCCGCTCGTCAAGGAAGAAAAGACAAAGGGAGACAACCCAGGGGTGAAGGAAACCATATACTGCCCTAAATGCAAGAGCGAGGATCTTGTCAAATCAGAGTTCAAACTCCAAATACCACAGCACAAAACCCTCGGCTTCGGGAAGATACTCCAGTATTTCAAATTCAATCTCGACAGCGCAGAACTGGCCTCGCAGATAGAGAGGGGCGTGCATGATGCAATGAGCAGATACAAGGGGATAGACGTTAGAAAGATAGTGACAATAATCAGCCTTATTTCAGCGTTAGGCATAGCCATATTCCTGATAATGATAGGAGCTACTATCCTCCTGCAAAATGCAGCGCCTGCGGCGACAGCCGCGGCGTCGGCAGTTCCGCCTCCGCCGAACATAACAGCTCCGATAATAGGTTGATAAAATGATGCCGAGACAATACGAAGAAGGACTGGCCTCACACGCCTCATACAGGGAAATAGAGCAGCTGATGGAAATAAAGGCGCTGTGCGATTCGGCAGCCCTCAGGGCGAAGAGAAACCCGGAGATAGGAAATATCAACAGATATTACACGGCAATCGAGTTGTTTGGGGAAGTGCTGGACTGCATCCTGACGCCGGAACGCAGGAATATCCTGAAAGAAAAGAAGGATGAATACGATAAAATAATGGAGGAAATTTACACCCCGCCGTCACGCCGGAAAAAACAGATAAAAACCAAGCAACTTCTCGTGATGGCGCTCGAAAAGCTTGACGAGATGCGCCTGCTCATAAGGAGGATGGGGCAGAAGCCATACAAACTTTTTTACAGATTCCTTCCGGATGCGGGGCCGAGATCGGCCAAGGAGCTTGTCGAGAGGATAAGAGGCGAAAAGAATGATGTGGGACCAGACAGGGAGGTTTAGAGGGCTTCCCAAGGAAACCATAAGAAAGCTCAGGATACAGGCGTATGTCCAGGTGGGGATAATAATATTCACTTTAATTACGGTTGCCCTCACATACCAGGCAATTCTCCTTTTCATTCTGTGGGCCGAGATAGTGCTGCACAAAAAGTACCAGGACAAAATCATAGAAGAGGCAAGGGGTCGTGGGGATGAGGACTATTGAAATCAGTTTTAAGTGGCTTTGCGGAAAATGCAGGAAGAAATACAAGAGGCAGATTTTCGGGCGCATCATGAACTTTCGGAAGAGGGGATTGTCCTACGGGGAGATTTCAAGAATGACCGGGATACCAAAATCCACCATTTACGACATGGTAATTGAAGATAGGTCCGTAAACATACAAAAACGGACAACCGACAGGTATCAAACCAATAATAATGGTAAAAAGTATATATTGTCCGAAAGTATGTAAGAAACCGAACGAAAAGTGAGGGTATGAAGAGGCCAATTTACGCCAAAATAGAATACGAATATGTGTCCAAAACTACCGGGAACAAGAGAAGGAGCATTATAAGGATGGATGCATTTCGCAACGACACGTGGGAAGGATTTAACAAGAGAGTCGACAAACTTGCCAGGAGATTAAAGGGGAAGGTTATAGGATTATCTTACATGGATGATGGAAATGAATAGGGATTTAATTCTTTTTGGGTCGCTCGTCGTATCAATGGGGGTTATTTTTATCCCCACCATGGGGCCGTTGCTTGCGTACGGCTTCTTTTTCTACGGATTAGCGGGCGTTTTAATGGGTATTTTAGTCGATTAGGCCAGCTCCGAGGCGATTATGTGGGTCTAAAAACAGGGGGTTCTCCTTCGAGACCCTTCTTCATTTCATACAGGTACATCCACACCGAATAAAGCAGCGAAAGCAGACCGAAACCGAAATTCAGGAACAGGAGGATGTTTGATTCCGGCTGCGCGAGTGCGGTTCTCGTTCCCGTCATATACAGGGGTTCAACATTAAGGCCTATGAGGGCAAGCGAGAAAAACATCACCATCCCCATTATTGAAAAAACAAGCTTCTCCCTATCTATGGCTAAATAAAAAAACATGAATGCTATTATGCTGTACATTATGTATATCTCGCTAAACATCCAATCACATTGTTGTTTCTAACAATAAAAAATAAAGGGGGGTTTTGGGATCGTCCGGGCGGACTATCCCCGGCTAACGTCCCCGCAGAAGGAACACGTAACCGAGAATAGCTACCGCAGCCAGGACTATCAGCGAAATCACCAGTAACGTGAACGCGTTGTAAGTAGTCGTGTTCACGTTGGCCACTGTTGCATTAAGTTGCGTCGAGTTGATTGACCCAAGCGTCGGAAGCATTGCATTGTAAGTGGAGGCAAATATAATCAGCCCCACTATTATTGTGATTGCTACGACCACTACTGTAATGGCTGCGTTCTGTGCCATGATGCATCACCTACCTGCCTCTAAGCAGGAAGACATATCCGAGTATTGCCACTGCTGCCAGAACAATTAAGGAAATCACCAGTAACGTAAACGCATTGTAAGTCGTGGTGCTTACATTCGATACCGTGTTATTGAGTTCTGCGCTGTTGATTGTTGCAAGCGTCGGCGTCATTGCATTGTAGGTTGATGCGAATATAACCAACCCCACTATTATCGTGATTGCCACGACAACAACGGTGATGGCTGCATTGGTTGCCATTTTTTACCTCTTAAACCCTCATCGTGGTTATATGGGGGCTGAAACCCCAACTCCTTTTCCCAAAGTAATAGGGTTCAACGAATATAAATATACCGCTTATTTCGTAATATCATCCCTTCCCTCTCCAGTTCTCTTAACATTGAATTCACCATTTCTTTGTCAAGTGCTATGTGACTCATTATTTTATTGACTTCCTTTTTGCTCAGTTTCGGACCCTTCCTTTTTATTTTCCAGTAAACTAACTCTGAGAGTTTCATCCCTTGAACACCTTGTAAAATACACCCGTAAGTGCCAGTGCAACCATGACATAGCCGAACTGGTGAATTTCCGGCGGAAAGAGCGATGCCATTGTAAACCCGCTTATTATTCCCATTACCGCAACGAATGTCACGTTGTGCGATTTGAAATACATTCCAGTAATGGCCACCAGCATCATTATGGCATAAAACCAATATCCGAGGACACTCGTGTAAACGCAGGTAATACCATTAATCAAATCCCCTGTCATCAATATTGAATAGCACGTGTACGTCATCATATCACTCCATTGTTTTCATTGATACCCCCCTCAGATATTGGGCCAGCGCTATCCCGTATATGAGCCACACCACTATGGTAAGCGATGCAACTATAGTATCTATAATTCCGCAACCTCCGTATGCTGCGCAGGCGTTTCCACCCAAAAACTCGTAAAACATGGGAAACACAATAATAGCGCCGA